>CALAHN010000147.1 GCA_937891825.1 uncultured Alphaproteobacteria bacterium | reverse complement strand
CGAACGCTTTGGGAATCCCGAAAATGAGTCTGCCTCACCGCAGGCTGGTATAAGTTGATCGCTATCAATAAGATAGAGCATGGACCACGCGTCCACTTGGACGCGCCATGCTCTAATGCGCCGCCTTGGCCGGGCGCTTCGCGGCAAGCTCCCGCTCGACTTGCTCGACGGCTTGGTAGCGTTTGCCGTTCAACGGCCACGCCCATTGGACGGATGCATGAAACGTAAAGCCGCGCTCATCGCCGATCACGATGCCGCCGGCGTCGCCATCCACTTCGATCATGAAGCTTTGAATTTTCTGCATCTGCCCCCCCTCCCGCACGCCGATCCGACGCTTGTTCTTGCAGCAATACGTGGGCATTCAGCGCCTGCCTGCAAGCCCCAATGACGGGTTCTGTATCCGCCACTACACTGGCGGCCGAACCTTGGAACAGCGGAGATTGCGGGCGATGGGCGAAACCACGAAACGGATCAGATCCTCTGGCGGCAGCGCGACCGTCATCGCGGTCGACGGTCCGAAACTCATCGCGCTCGCCGACGGCTATCTCGATATGGATCTCTCCCGCTTTCCTGACGTGGTGCGCGGCGTCGGCGACGATCTGGCGATCGTGGACGGGCAGGACCTCAACGACATGACGATCTCAGTCAACGCCTTCCTGATCGAGGACGGCGGCCGGCTTTGCCTGGTCGATGCAGGCGACGGCTCCCGGCGCGGCGCTTCGCTGGGCCATCTTCGGCGGGCGATCAATGCAGCCGGCTACGATCCCGAGGATGTCACCGACATCCTGATGACCCATCTCCACGGCGACCATGCGGCCGGCCTCGTCGAAGCCGGGAAGGCGCTCTATCCGGAAGCGCAGCTTCATGTTTCGGAGGCGGAGCAGCAGTTCTGGCGCGATCCCTCCCGGCATGACGCCATCCAGGCGACGCAGACGCCGTTCGCCCTTGCCGCCATGGCGGCCTACGCCGACCGCCTGACGACGATCCGGCCGGGGGAAGAGGCGTTGCCCGGCATCGCGGTCGAAGCCTTGCCGGGCCATACGCCGGGCCAGGTCGGGTTCCGCCTTGGCGCGGACAATCCCGTGCTGATCTCGGCGGACGCGATCCATCTGCCCGCCCTCCAGATCAAGCATCCGGAATGGGGCTTTCTGTTCGACGCGGACCGCGCCAAGGCGCTCGAAACCCGTCTGGCGCTGATGGCGAGCGCCGCGAAAAGCGGCATCCGCCTCGCCGGCGCCCACATCCCCTATCCGGGCGCCATCCGCGTCCTGGAGCGGGAGACCGGCCTGGATTACGAACGGGCCGACGACTGACCCCGGCGCCGACTGTCAGCGCTCGCGGTCATTCAAAGGGCGATGCGTCGACCAGCCCTTCCTCCATCGCCTTGATCTGGAGCGCCAGATATTTGGAGTAGACGCGCGCCTGGGTCAGGCTGCCGGCGATGAACCAGGCGCCTTCCTGGGGCGTGCGCTTGTACATGTTGGCAAGCTCGCCGTCTGCGCCCTCGCCCCAGATCGGGCCGATGCACGCCTCCATGTCCTCGCCAAGCGCCCGGCGCACCAACTCGCCCTGGGGATAATAGCCCGTCCCCAGGATCACGAGATCGGCCGGCACGATCGAGCCGTCCTTCAACAGCGCGCCTTCCGGACAGAATCGCTCGATCCGTTCGTTCTGCAGCAGGTCGATTTCGCCCCGGATCATCAGATCGGAGCTGCCCGCATCGAGATTGTAGCCGCCGCCCCGGCGCCGGTATTTCATCTGATGGCCGGTGCCATCCTCGCCGATATCGTACTTGAAGCCGATGCGCTTCAAGCCGTCGACCATGTCCTTGTCCAACTCCATCATGCGCTTCACCGCAAGCTGGTAGGCCGTCACGATCATGGGCGGGGTCGCGGCCGCGCCGATCAGGTCGCATTCCTCGACCGGCAGGCCTTCGTCATAGAGCGCGTAGTTCAGCTTGGCGGCGGGATCGATCGAAACGACCGTCGTCGAGCCGCGCTGGACCATGGTCGTGTGGCAGCCAAAGCTGTGCAGATCGAGCGCAATGTCATTGGCGCTGGACCCGGTGCCGATGACGATCGCGCGCTTGCCCGCATAGGGCTCGCCGCTGTCGAAGCCTTCGGAATGCAGCACGTCGCCCTTGAAGCTGTCGAGACCGGGAATCTCCGGCTGCAAGGGATAACTGCTGACGCCATTGGCGAAGACGATATGGCGGGGCCGCATGATGCGTTCCGACCCGTCGGCGCGCTTCAGGGTCGCGGTCCAGCATTTGGCGGCGTCATCCCAGACGCCATGGGCGAATTCTGTGCTGGTCCAGTGATTGATCTCCATCACCTGGGCGTAGAACTCGAACCACAGGCCCAGCATGTCCTTCGGAATGTAGTTCGGCCATGTCGGCGGGAACGGCAGATAGGGCAGATTGTTGACGTGGATGGAGTTATGGAGCGCCAGCGAGTGGTAGCGCTTGCGCCAGCTATCGCCGATCCGCGGCCATTTCTCGACGACGAGCGCATCGACGCCGACCTGATTGAGCCGTGCGGCGATGGACAAGCCCGCCTGGGCGCCGCCGACAACCAGAACGGTCGGATCGCGATCCGCATAATCCTGGGCCTTGCGCCGGGCATCCTCCCAGTTGTCGCCGCCGAAATTCCGGGAGAATGCGGCGCCGGTCGGGCGCCGGTCGCCGACCTTGTCCTCGAAGCCCTTCAGTTCCTCGAGCGAGGTGGAGAAGACCCAGGCCTTGTGCCCGGCCGCGCCTCCCGCATCTGCCGGGACCAGCCGCAGCAAGCCCTCGCCTCGGCCGACGGCGGTTTCGAAGCGATAGAGCGCCTCGATGCACGCCTGGCCCAGTCGCTTCGCCCGGCGCGGCGGCGTCCGCTCCGGATTGATCTCGAAGCCGTGGGCCTGGACGGCTCCCTGCCGCGCCACAAGCGCTTGCGCGATCGCCTTGGCGCCGACGCGCGGCGTCAGGTGCCAGGTGAACGCCAGCACGTCGCGCCAGTTCCCAGCTTCGACAAACAGGCCCGCAACGCGGTCGGCATTCTGGCTCGCCAGCGCCGCCTCGAACGCTTCGAGCCAACCGGCCGTCACTTGCTGCACTTCAAGGTCATCGCGCTCGCGCGCGCTTCTGAAATCGGCGTGGTTCATCGGTTTCTCCGGGGGTCAACGATCTATGCCCGAGAATAGGCGGAGTCGCAGCCCCGGACCAAGCCGCCGCAATCTGGCCGCCGCCGCCGCCGCCGGGACCGCGCGCCGCACCCTGAATGGAGCGCTCTATCGCGGCCGGGCCGCGCCTTGGCCGGAATGCGGTCGGCGGATATCCTCTCGCCCGGATCACACGTAATGCCCGCTTGGGCGAGGCGTCGGACTGGCCGCTCGACTGGCCGCATCCGGCCCCGAAACGCCTGACAGGACACACTTCAAACACGCTTGGAACGGAATATCAGATGATTACGGGCAAACTCCTTGTCGCCAACCGCGGCGAAATCGCGACGCGGATCTGTCGGACAGCCGCTGAACTCGGCTTGCCGACGGTGGCCGTGCATCCCGCCGATGACGCCGCCAGCTTGCATACAAGGAAAGCCGACGAGACCCTGCTGCTCCCCGGCCGCGGGGTCGCCGCGTACCTCGACAGCGCCGCGATCATCGCCGCCGCCCTGAACGCCGGCGCGACGGCCATCCACCCAGGCTACGGATTTCTCTCGGAGAACGCCGCGTTCGCGACGGCCTGCGCCGACGCCGGGCTGACCTTCGTCGGCCCGCGGCCGGAGACGCTGGCGCTCTTCGGCGACAAACATGCAGCCCGTACCCTGGCCGCCGAGGTCGGCGTGCCGACGCTGCCCGGCCTCGCCGCGCCCACCAGCCTGGATGATGCGACGGCGTTCCTCGAAAGCCTTGGGGCTGGCGGGGCTGTCATGGTGAAGGCGGTCGCGGGCGGCGGCGGGCGCGGCATGCGTCCGGCGTTCAGCGCGCAGGACCTGCCGGAAGCCTTCGAGCGCTGCCGCTCGGAAGCGCAATCGGCCTTTGGCGACGGCAATCTCTATGTGGAGCAGATGGTGCGCCGGGCGCGGCATATCGAGGTGCAGCTCATTGGCGACGGGAACGCGGTCTCGCACCTTTGGGAGCGCGATTGCTCCTTGCAGCGGCGGCGGCAGAAGATCGTCGAACTGGCGCCGGCTCCGGGCCTCGACCCGGCGCTTCGCGACAAGCTGATCGCGGCCTCCCTCAGCCTTGGCGAGGCTGCCGGATATCTCAATCTCGGCACGATCGAATTTCTGGTCGACGCGGATACCGGGGCCTACTTCTTCATCGAAGCCAATCCGCGCCTGCAGGTCGAACATACGGTGACGGAAGCCGTCACCGGGCTGGACCTTGTCCAGTTGCAATTGCAGCTTGCGGGCGGCCAGAGCCTGGAAGCGCTTGGCCTGACCCGAGACCGCACGCCCGCTCCCCGCGGTTTCGCCATGCAGCTCAGGATCAACACCGAGACCATGGGCGCGGACGGCGAGGCCAAACCCGGCGGCGGCGTCCTCGCGGCGTTCGAGCCGCCCGCCGGGCCTGGCGTCCGCGTCGACGGCTACGGCTATTCCGGATACCGCACCAACCCGGCCTATGACTCGCTCCTGGCGAAACTTATCGTGCATACGGCCTCAAGCGATCTGGGCGACCTGATGAACAAGGGCTACCGGGCCTTGTGCGAGTTCAATATCGCGGGCGCGCCGACCAATATCGGCTTCCTGCAAAACCTTCTCCTGGACCCGGAGGTGCGCGCCGGCGACGTCCATACCCGGTTTGTCGAAGCGCGCGCGGCCGATTTCGTCGCGGCGCCGCCACATTCCCATCCCCACCACTATTTCCCGACGGGCGCGGAGACTGGCCAGCGCTCGCCCGGCCGGGCCGGAGCTAAGGTCGACAACGCCGATCCGCTGGCCGTGCTGGCCTATGGCCAGGCGGAGCGCACGGGCGCCATGGCCGCCTCCAAGCCCGGCGACGCCATCGAAGTGGCGGACGGCATGGCGGCGGTCGTGGCCCCCTTGCAAGGCACGATCATTTCCCTCGCCGTCGCGGTCGGCGACACGGTCCGGCGCGGCGACCAACTAGCGATCATGGAAGCCATGAAGATGGAGCATGTGGTCGCGGCCGAACTCGCCGGCATCGTGCGCGCGCTGCATGTCGAAGCGGGCGACACCCTTTGGGACGGGCAAGCGCTGATGACCCTGGAGCCGGTCGACGACGACGGCGAGGCCGAAGTCGCGGCGGACGAGGTCGATCTCGACGAGATCCGCCCCGATCTGGCCGAGGTCCTGGCGCGCCGCGACCTCAATCTGGACGCCAACCGCCCCGCCGCCGTCGCGCGGCGCCGCAAGACCGGCCAGCGCACCGTCCGCGAGAACGTCGAGGATCTGATCGATCCCGGCAGCTTCGTCGAATACGGGCCGCTGGTCGTCGCGGCCCAGCGCCAGCGCCGCGGCCTGGAGGACCTTCTGACCCGCAGCCCTGCCGACGGCCTCGTCACCGGGGTCGGGCGGATCAATGGCGATTTATTCGATGATCCCGACTGCCGCGCCGCCGTCATGGCCTACGACTACACGGTCTTCGCCGGGACCCAGGGCGTCCACAATCACTGGAAGACGGACCGATTGCTCCAGGTCGCCGAACAGGGCCGCATGCCCTTCGTCCTGTTCGCCGAAGGCGGCGGCGGGCGTCCGGGCGACGTGGATTACGGCGGCTTTGTCGGCCAGACGACCTTCAGCCATTTCGGCAAGCTCTCCGGTCTCGCGCCGATGATCGGCATCGTCTCGGGGCGCTGTTTCGCCGGCAATGCGGCCCTGCTCGGGGCCTGCGACGTCATCATCGCGACGGAGAACGCCAACCTCGGCATGGGCGGGCCGGCCATGGTCGAAGGCGGCGGGCTTGGGGTGTTCACGCCGGAGGAAATCGGCCCGATGTCGGTGCAGGCGCCGAATGGCGTCGTCGACCTCCTGGTTCAGGACGAAGCGGAAGCCGTCCAGACGGCGAAACGCTATCTGGCCTACTTCCAGGGCAAGCTCAAGTCGTGGACCGAGCCCGACCAGCGCCAGATGCGCCGGATCGTCCCGGAGAACCGCCTCCGCGTCTATGACGTCCGCCGGGTGATCGAGGTGATGTCCGATGAAGGCGAAGTGCTGGAGCTTCGACCGAGCTTCGGCCGGACGATGATTACCTCCCTGATGCGGATCGAAGGCCGCGCGGTCGGCGTCGTCGCCAACAACCCGGCCATGCTGGGCGGCGCCATCGATAGCGACGGCGCCGATAAGGCCGCGCGCTTCATGCAGCTCTGCGACGCCTTCGACGTGCCGATCCTGCACCTCTGCGACACGCCCGGCATCATGGTCGGGCCCGAGGTCGAGAAAACGGCGCTCGTCCGCCATGCGGCCCGGATGTTCGTCGTCGCCTGCAATCTGACCGTCCCCTATTTCACCCTCATCACCCGGAAGGCCTACGGTCTTGGCGCCATCGCCATGGCGGGCGGCAACTTCCGCAGCCCGATGTCGACGGTCGCCTGGCCGACCGGGGAATTCGGACCGATGGGCCTTGAAGGGCAGCTCAAGCTTGGCTTCCGGGCGGAACTGGCGGCGATCGCCGACCCGGAAGCCCGACGGGTTTATTACGAGAAAATGGTCGCGGAAGCCTATGAGGACGGCAAGGCCCTGGAGCGCGCGACCCGCTTCGGCATCGACGACGTGATCGATCCGGCGCAATCGCGCACATGGCTCGCCAACCTGCTCGCCTCGAACCGCCCGCCGCCGCCCCGCGCCGGCAAGAAGCGGCCGATGATTGACGCCTGGTAGCGGATCCGCCGATCTATGCGGGGGCCGCCAGACGCAGCGCGTTCGGCGGTTCTTCCGCATAGGGCCGGGGTTCGCGGAGGAAGATGCCCCAGTTCATGATGCCGGCCGCCATGCGTTCCAGCGTCGCGACTTCGCCTGAAGCAAGCGCCGGCAGCCCCATGGCCTGCATGCGGGCGGCGAAGGCCGCGCTCGCCGCGCCTTCGGGCTGAGCGAGTTCGACGAGCGGCGTCTTCTGCATGAGGTCGGGCCGCCGATCTCTCGACCCCAAGGCTTTCTCCAGAAAGTCGCCGACCTGCAATGTCAGCGCATCGCCGAACGGCCGCCCGGCGATCTGCAGCGACAGCGGCAGACCGGCCTTCGAGAAGCCGCTGCAGATCGATACCGCCGGCCCGCCGAGCACATTGAAGACGCGGCTGAAGAATGGCGACTTTTCGACCGGCGCCGACATAGAATCGGCGCCCAACGCTTCCGCAACGCCGCTTGCCGCCGGCAGGATCAGAATGTCGATGTCCTGCATCAAGGCGCCATAGTTCGCGATCAGCCTTGCGCGGTGCCGGAGCGCGTTCACATAATCCGATGCCGGAATGAAGGCGCCCGACATCAGCCTCGTGCGGCCGAACGCGCCGTATTTCTCCGGCGAGGTCTTGAGCCAGTGCTCATGGATGGCGAAAGCCTCCGCGCGGGAAATCACCATGCCGACCGCGTTATATTCGGCGAACGGCGCCATCGTCACATCGGCGACCTGGGCGCCGGCGGCTTGAAGCGCCTTCAAGGCTTCCTCCAGCGCGGCGACGACTTCGGGATCGGTCGCGACCTCGTTTTCGAAGAAATGCCGAACGACGCCGACGCGGAGCCCCATGACGCCCTTGCCGATCGCGCCCGCGAAATCGATCGGCCCGGGATTGGCGCTTGCGGCATCCAGGGGATCGTGCGCCGCGAGCGCATCCATCATCAGGGCGCAGTCCTCAGCGGTCCAGCAGAGCGGCCCCGCATGATCGAGGGAGAACGACAACGGCAGAATGCCCCGCCGGCTGAGCAGGCCATAGGTCGGCTTGATGCCGGCGACGCCGCACCAGGCGGCCGGCCCCCGGATCGAGCCGCCCGTATCCGACCCCATCGCGCCCAGACAGAACCCAGCCGCCGTCGCCGCGCCGGAGCCGGAGGACGATCCCGCGGGATCGCGGCCGGTATCCCAGGGATTGCGGGCCGGCGGCCAGGGCAGATCGAAGGACGAGCCGCCAAGCGCGAACTCATAGGTGGTGAGCTTGCCTAGGATGACGGCGCCGGCCTCGCGCAGCAGCCGCACCGTCGTCGCATCCTCCTCGGGAACATGGTCCTGCAGCACCGCCGACTGCGCCGTCGTCGCGACGCCGGCGGTGTTGTAAATATCCTTCAAGCCGACCGGGATGCCGTGGAGCGGACCGCGCCAGGCGCCGCGCGCGATCTCCGATTCCGCGCGCCGCGCGTCCGCCAGCGCCGCATCGGCAAGCAGAAGCCGAAAGCTGTTCACCGATCCGTCATGCTGGGCGATCCGCTGAAGCTTCGCCTCCGTCAGCTCCACCGGCGACAGCTTCCGGGTCTGGATGAGCTTCGCCGCTTCCGCAATCGTCACGAAATCAAGGTCTGCCGACATCGAAGCCTCCAATCAGACGTTATGCCGTGGCGGAGCGACTGGCTGCGCTGGCGGAAAAATTCAGCAGGTCAGGCGATGGGCGATTGTCTAGGCCGCCGCCGCCTTCCGCCCGAGCAACGCAATCGCTTCATCGGTCTCCAGCACGTCGCCGAAGAACTGATGGAACCCGGTCAGCGTCGCGGCATGCAGCTCGTCGGTCGGCGCCGCGCAGGCGTCTGAAATCATGGCGACGTGATAGTTCAGCATCATGGCGTCGCGGGCGGTCGATTCGCAGCAGATGTTGGTCGCGACGCCCGTGACCAGAACCGTATCGACGCCAAGCGGCGCCAATTGCGCCTGAAGGTCGGACGACCCCTGGATGAAGGCGCTAAACCGGGTCTTGACCGCCTCAAGGTCGCCCGGCCGTCGATCGAGCTCCGGCCAGAACTCGAACCCGAATGCGTCCGGCTTCATCGCCACATCGCGGATCGACCACTTCTCCGGCGAATACCGGCTGGAATAGGATGGCCAATCCTCGTCTGAGCCTTCCGGCGTGCGGTTGCGGATCCAGACGACGATGCCGCCCGCAGCGCGCAAGGCCGCGGCCAGGCGGTTGACGTTCGGCACGATCGCGCGCGCAACCGGGGTTTCAAGCTGCTGGCCCGGCGCCATGAAGTAATTCTGCATGTCGACCACCAGCAAAGCAGTCTTCGCCGGCGTAAATCCCGTCATGCTGTGGCTAGCGCCAAGCTTGGCGGCGACCAAGGCTTTCGCGGCGGCGGGAAGCTGATAGGGGTGCATGTCGATCTCCTTTTGTCCGGGCTCCGGACTGACTGAACATTTCTGAAACGGGCCGCAATCGACAGGATCAAGCGCCGGCGCCGCTTCGTCCAGCCGCTGGGGCGCGAGCTGCGTAGGGGCTTCATCTGACAATGGCACTAGCAAATCCGGCGCCAAGACAGCGGACCCTTGTCTGGCCTGGAATTTGCTGAGATCGGATGGAGACAGCCAGAGCCTTTGGTTCCCGCGGCTGACATGGCCGCAACGAGGACGCGCAATCGAATGGAAAATCACGCATTCAACCGCCAGCCGCCAGGTTCCAGCTCGAATCTGGCTGATGTCGCAGCGCCGCAAAAGGTCGCAACGCTGCCGCTTATTGCGGCGATCTGCGCGTCGACTGACCACGCGCGTCGAAGGCCGAGGGCGCGATGACCGGGCCGGGCGACAACGCTCTCCGGATCGACGGCCCGCGCCTCTGGTCGACGATCATGCGGTCGGCGGAAGTGGGTCCCGGCGTCGCGGGCGGGCTGCGACGGCTGGCGCTTTCGGATTCGGACCGGGTGATCCGGGATATCTTCCGCGAATGGTGCGCGGATGCCGGGATGACCGTGACGGTCGATCGACTGGGCAACATGTTTGCCCGGCGCGAGGGCACGGAGCCCGACCTGCCGCCGGTGCTGATCGGCAGCCATCTCGACACCCAGATCGCCAGCGGGCGCTTCGACGGCATCGTCGGCGTGCTGGCCGGGCTGGAGATCGCGCGGACGCTGAACGATCGCGGCATCGCCACCCGGCGGCCGATCGAGATCGTCAACTGGTCGAATGAGGAAGGCGCCCGGTTCGCGCCGCCGATGTCGGCCTCGGCCGTATTCGCCGGCGTCCGCGATCTGGCCTGGGGCCTAGGCCGGACCGACGCCGACGGCCTCACATTCGGCGGCGAGTTGGAACGCATCGGCTTTGCCGGGTCCGCCCCGGTCGGCGGCCGCGACCTCGACGCTTACTTCGAACTGCATATCGAGCAAGGCCCGATCCTCGACCGGGAGCGCATCCCGGTCGGCGTCGTGACCGGCAGCTATGCCGTCCGCGGCTTCGTGACGGAAGTCATCGGCGAAACTTCCCATGCGGGACCGACGCCCATGGCGGCGCGCCGGAACGCGCTTGTCGGCGCGGCGATGATCGCTGTCGGCGTCAACGACATCGGCTGGAAATACGCGCCGGACGGCAAGAGCACGGCGACGCGGATCGCGAACTGGCCGAACCTCGTCGGGATCGTGCCGAGCCGCGCCGAAATCACCGTCGATATGCGCCATCCCGACCCGGAGATCGCCCGCCGCATGGGCGAAGATTTCCTGGCCCTGCTGTCGGACGCGGGCGCCCGCGCCAATGTCGAAACCAGGATCGTGGATGAGTGGAGCTACGGGGCGGAAAGCTTCGACGCCGAGTGCGTCGACCTCGTGCGCCAGGCCGCCGATGCGCTTGGCTTCCCGCGCCTGGATATCCTGAGCCAGGCCGGCCACGACGCCTTCAATCTGGCCCGCGTCACGCCGACCGCCCTGATCTTCTGTCCGTGCACGGACGGCATTACCCACAACGAAGCGGAAAACTGCCTGCCGGAGGACATCTTTCCAAGCGTCGACGTCCTGATGCATGCGGTTTTGACCCGCGCCAACCGCGACTAAGGAAACCTGCATTGAGCGCAACTGACCTGACCGACCTTGGGGTCGTCGAAGCCGCCGGGCTGATCGCGGCCCGCAAACTGTCGCCCGTCGAACTGACGGAAGCGTGCCTAGCCCGGATCGAGGCGCTGGACGGCAAGGTGAACGCCGTGCTGCGCCTCCTGCCCGAACGCGCCATGGACGCGGCGCGGCGGGCCGAAGCGGAAGTCGCCCGCGACGCCCTGCGCGGCCCGCTCCATGGGGTGCCTTATGCCCTGAAGGACATCATCGACCTCGCCGGCGTCCCGACGACCGGCCATTCCCAGATCCGCGCTGACGCGCCGCCAGCTACGGCCCACGCGCCCGTGGCGGACCGCCTCGAGCGCGCTGGCGGCATCTGCCTCGCCAAGCTGTCGACCTGGGAGTTCGCCGTCGGCGGCCCAAGCTTCGATCTGCCCTGGCCCCCGGCGCGCAACCCCTATGATCTGGAACGAACGCCGGGCGGCTCCTCCTCCGGCTCTGGCGCCGGCCTCGCCGCCCGCTTCTTCCCGGCGGCGCTTGGCACGGATACGGGCGGGTCGATCCGCAATCCCTCGGCCGCCTGCGGCGTCGTCGGCCTGAAGCCGACCTACGGCCGCGTGCCGTTGAAAGGCGTCCTGCCGCTCAGCACGACGCTCGATCATGTCGGGCCGATGACGCGGACCGTCGCCGACAATGCCGCGATCTTCGAGGCGATCGCCGGCCATGACCCCGACGACCCGACATCCGCCGCCGTCGCGCCGCAAAATATCGGGGCCGCGCTCGGCAAGGGCGTCAAAGGCATGAAGATCGGCGTCATCCGCCATTTCTGGGAACGGGACGGCATCGCGGAGCCCGAGGTCGCGGCGGCGATGGCGGCGGCGCTCGATGTGTACCGCAGCCTGGGCGCGGACCTGGTCGACATCGAACTGGAGCCGCTGCCGAATTATGTCGCCTGCCTGAAGCCGATCATGGCGGGCGAAGCCTACGCCCTCCACCGCCGCATTTTGGCGACAAGCGCGAACGCCTATGGCGCGCTCGCCCGCGACCGGATCACCGCCGGCGCCAGCCAGACGACAGCCGAATACCTGGACGCTCTGGAAGTCCGGCGAAAGCTGGAGGCGGCCTATCGCCAGTCCATGCAAGGGGTCGCCGCCGCATTGACGATCGTGACGCTCGCGCCGCCGCCCCGCTTCGACGACGCCGAGGGCCTCGCGCGGAGCTTCAGCCTGGAAGGCCGCCCGCCCTTCAACATCATCCGGGCGCCGGCGCTCGCCATGCCGATGGGCGCGACGAAAACCGGCCTGCCGCTCTCAATCCAGGTCGTCGGCCACCATTTCGACGAAGCGACCGTCTACCGCGTCGCCCAGGCCTACGAAGCGGAAACCAGTTGGACCGAACGCAAGCCGCCGCTCTGATCGGGCGATAGCAGGCAGCCCTATCCCGGCATCTTCGGAAAGGCCTTCAGGGCCGGGTCGATCGGCGTCGAGGGGAGACGGCTGTCCATGTAGACGTTGGCGGCCGGCTTTACCGCATCCTTCTGGTCCAGGACGCCGGCGCGGATGCTCATCACGTTCGGGCGGTTGGAATTCCGCCCGAACATCTGGGAGCCGCAATTCGGGCAGAAATGCTTCTCCATCGCCGAGCCGCTATCGGCCACATGCTTGAACACCTTCGGCTGGCCGGTGATCGCGATCTCGGACGGATCGACGAACACCAGCGTGCCGTAGGCCGCGCCTGTCGCGGCCCGGCAATCGCTGCAATGGCAGTTCGCCATCATCTTGATATCGGCGTCGCCGCTGAAGGCGATCGCGCCGCACAGGCAGCGGCCGGACAGTTCGGTCATGGTCGGTCTCCTTGGCAGATCGCAATCGCTCGGGATTACTCCGCCGCTTGCTGCTTCCATTTGTTCGTCGGCTTGAACCCGGTAAGGACAGGCTTCCGCGGCGCCTTCACCCAGACTTCCCGGTCGGGATGCATGCCGGCGCCTTGGGTCGCGGGCACGCCCGACCGGCGCATCCGGTTGAGCAGCCGGGTGTCCGCGACGCCGCAATTCGGGTGCATGCCGCCATTGTCGTCCACGACCTTCTGCCACGCCGCCTTGCGGGCCGCGAAGACGGCGGGGTCGCGCAATTCGGTGCAGTTCAGTTCGTTGGCGTTCAGGTCCGCGATGATTTCGTCGCCGTCCTGCAACAGCGCGATCGGACCGCCGAGCGCCGCTTCCGGCCCGACATGGCCGATCGCGAGGCCGACCGAACCGCCGGAGAACCGGCCGTCCGTCATCAGGCCCGCGACGATGCCGCGCTCGCGGCAGACGGTCGTGATGCGGGAGGTCGAATCGAGCATTTCCGGCATGCCGGGGGCGCCGCTCGGGCCTTCGTAGCGCACGACGATCATGTCGCGGTCGCCAATCACCTTCGGGTCCTTGACGATCGCCGCGAGCAAGCTCGCCTCGCCGTCGAACACCCTGGCCGTGCCACGGAACACATTGTCCTCCAGGCCGCCCTCGACGCCCGCCAGCTTCAGGATCGCGCTATAGCCCGGCGACAGGTTGCCGCCCAAAAGACGGAGGCCGCCCGTCGCCTTGTAGGGCTTGGCGACGGGATGGATGACGTCGCCGTCCGTCGGCGCCGGATTCAGGCGCGCGACCTGCTCCGCCAGCGTCTCGCCCGTGCAGGTCGGCACATCGCCGTTCAGCATGCCCGCGTCCAGCAGTTCCTTGACGATCGCCGGAACGCCGCCGACCCGGTCGATATCAACCATGGAATAGCGGCCATAGGGGCGCGCGTCGGTCAGGACCGGGACGACGAATTGCGAGAGGTGGTTGAACTCCTCCGGCGTCATGATGTCCTGCCAGAAGTTCGCGAACCCGGCGGCGCGGGCGATCTCGGGCGCATGCAGCACGACATTGGTCGAGCCGCCGACGGCCATCGCCACGATCACGGCATTGCGGAGCGAATCCCGGCCGACGATATCCCGGGGACGGACGTCCGCTTCGACCATGGCCTGCAGATAGGTCACGAGTTCATCGGGGAACTCTTCCATCCGGCGCGGGTCGTCGGAGGGCGGGGCCACCATGTGCAAGGGCTGCATGCCGACGACGCCGATGAAGGTCTGCATCGTGTTGTAGGTGAACATGCCGCCGCAACTGCCATAGCCCGGACAGGCGACGCAGGAGATGTGCCGGCGATATTCCGGATCCTCATGGCCGGCGACCTGATAGGCCGAAACGAGGTCGATGGTCTCGTTCGACCTGGGGTCGATGGCCGGGTGGATCGAGCCGTCCGACATCATGATCGCCGGCTGATTATGCTCCAGGATCGCGGAGAGCGTGCCGACCGGGGGCTTGTCGCAGGCGACGACGGCGATGGTCCCGGCGAGGCCGCTGGCGCTCAGGTGTTCGCAGATGCTGTCATGGGTGACTTCGCGGCCGATCAGGGAATAGCGCATTTCGCGGGTGCCGTTGCGAATGCCATCCGACGTGGCGACCGTATATTCCGGCTGCACCAGGCGCATGGCGAGCTTGCCCGGCTCCCGGCCGATCCGGTCCAGCAAGCGCTGATGGATCGCCTCAACTTTGCGCTGGACGCCAATATAGCACTGGCTGTCGCCCTTGTTGCCGACGACCCCGACCGACGGCGCATGGATCAATTCCATATCGGTGCCGAGCTCCCTGGCGATGCCATACGCCTGGGTGCTGCGGCCGGGATGGTCGTCGATCAGAACGGGCTTGGACTCAGACACGGGACGGTGGCTCCTAACTTGACAGACATCGATCGGGAGACGCAGCGCATTGCCCGCCCGCCCAATCCAGGTTTCGCGCGGCATCTGACCAGCATGCGCGCTTCGGTTCAAGCCGACAATTAGGCGTCGGCGACCCCCGCTGCAACCGCCTTGGCAGAGCCGCTACGGATTGCGCAGGCGTCTATGCCGCCTATTCGGCGTAATCGGGCTCTTTCCGATCCAGGATGCGCTTCAGCGCGGCGAAGTGCCATTCGGCGTTGGACTTGTCGCCATAGCGCATCGACGAGCCCTGATAGCTGGCATAGGTCTTCTCGACGATGGGCGCCGGCAGTTCCTTCAAGGGTTGGCCGGTCCACATGGCGTAGAGCTGCACCTGGGCGACGCGCTCCAGGTAATAGAGGCGGTCATAGGCTTCGGCGACGCTGCGGCCGATGGTCAATGCGCCATGATTCGCCATCAGCATCACGGTATTGTCGCCGCAGGCCGCCGCCAGACGCTCGCCTTCGGCCGGGTCGAGGCCGGGGCCGTCATAAGTTTCGTCGTAGCCGGTCTTCATCATGGTGCCGAGTTCGGTCTGGCCGATCGGCTTGATGTGCTGATCCTCAAGGCGGGTCAGCGCGCTGGCGAACGGCATATGGGTGTGGAAGACCGCGTCCGCCTTCTCCATCAGGCGATGCATCGGCGCATGGATGCAGTAGGCCGACCGCTCGACAATGCCCTCGCCCCGCTTGACCTCGCCGTCATAGCCGACTTCCATGAAGCAGCTCGCGGTCACCTCCGACCAGTGCAGGCCGAAGGGGATCTGGTAATACCGATCCGACTTGCCGGGCACGCGCAGGGTGAAGTGATTGAAGATGCCTTCATGCAGGCCGTGCATGACGGCTGACCGGTGCGCAGCGGCGAGATCGACCCGCGCCTGCCACTCCGCATCCGTATAGCCAAGCGTGCCAGCCTTGGATTGGGCGATGTTCATGGGATTGTCCTTTCGGCGGGTGAAGCTGTTCCCGACAGCATCCGCCTTGGACGCGGGGGCGTCAATCGCGGGCGGCAGGTCGCCGCCGCTGGCGATTCCAGATAGGCTCCAGCTAACTAGGACTGGTTTGATCTGGGCGAGGAACGATCGATGAATGCCATAGCCGTCCTCGACTTTGCCGGTGTGGCGCTGTTCGCCGCGACAGGCGCGCTCGCGGCGTCGCGCAAGCAGCTCGATATCATCGGATTCATCTTTCTCGCGACCGTGACCGGCATGGGCGGCGGCACGGCGCGCGATCTGATCCTCGACGTGCCGGTCTTCTGGATCCAGAAGCCGGTCTATATCTCGATCTGCGCGGCGGCTGCGGTCGCCACGTTCTTCGGGGCGCACTTGCTGGAATCCCGCTATCGATGGCTGCTCTGGCTCGACGCCCTGGCGCTCGCTGCTTACGGCGTTTTCGGGGCTTACAAGGGCCTGCTGGCGACCGGGTCACCGATCATCGCGGTCGTGATGGCCATGATCACCGGCACGCTTGGCGGCATTCTCCGGGATGTCCTGACCAGCGAACCATCGGTGCTGATGCGCAAGGAGATCTATATTTCGGCCGCGATGGCTGGCGGGCTGGCCTATGTGCTCGCCGATCTGGCGGGCCTCCGATTGCCGCTCGCCGCGGGCGTCGGCGTGCTGGTCGCATTCGGGTTTCGCGGCGGCGCGCTCGCCTTCGGCTGGAACCTGCCGCCCTACAAGTCCCGCCCCGGGCGTCCGCTGTAGAGCATGGACCGCGCGTCCAAGTGGACGCGCGGTCCATGCTCTACTTTATTGATGTCGATCAAATTATCCAGTCTTGGGCGTTTCCGCCTAAGACTGGTTTGATCTAAGCGGCGGCCTCAGACGGCCGTCGCTCCGCCATCGACCAGAAGTTCGGCCCCGGTGATGAACGAGGCTTCGTCGGACGCCAGAAACAACACGGCGTTTGCGATTTCCGGCGGCGCGGCGAACCGGCCGAGCGGGATCCGGCCGAACCGGTCCTCGCGCACGGCTTCCGGGACGGCGGCATAGCCCATCTCGGTCGCGACCGGCCCCGGATGCACGGAATTGCACCGCACGCCGTCCTTGGCATAGGTCCCGGCGATGGATTTCGTCAGCAGGCGGACAGCGCCCTTGGACGCGCCGTAGTGGGCCGCGACCGACGCCCGCACGCCGGCGGTCGACGACATGTTGACGATCGCCCCCCCGCCTCGCAGCCGCATCGCCGGCAGGACCGCCTTCACCCCAAGGAACGGTCCCTTGGCGTTCACCGCCATCATCCGGTCCCAGTCGGCCTCGTCGATAGCCTCAAGCGGCCGCCGGTCGTAGATGCCGGCATTGTTGACCAGGATATCGACGCCGCCGAAGGCCGCAGTGAGCGCGCTGGCCGCGGCCGCCCATGCGGCGGCGTCGGTCACGTCCAGCAGGATGAAGCGCGCGTCATGGCCCTGGCCGCGCAAGCGCGCCGCAAGCGCTTCCCCGCCGGCGGGGTCGATGTCGCCGATGGCGACGTGCGCGCCCTCTTCCGCGAACCGGGTCGAGATCGCGGCGCCGATGCCGTGCGCCCCACCGGAAATCAGCGCAACCTTGTCCTTGAGCCGCATGGCGCCCCCTTGTGCTTGCAATGAACGATTGCGTCAGCCTATCCGGCTTTTTGCGATTCCGCCAAAACCAGCGCCGAGCGATCGCTGTCGCGCTGCTGGCGGACGCGGACGATCAAGCTGGCGATAATCATCAGATTGGCGATATTGAACCAGACGCCGAGCAGGAACGCGAAGCGGTAGGACCCGGTCATGTCGAAAAGCATGCCCCCGAGCCATGCGCCGATCGCCATGCCCGTTCCGGCGCAGAGGATCACGATGCCCGTGCGCCGCCCGGCTTCCCTGGCCGGCAGGTATTCCCGGACGATGATCGGATAGCATGGCAGAATGCCGCCATAGCCGATGCCGAAGCAGGCCCCGACGATGTAGAGGGCGGTCAGGCTGTCGACAAAGGCCATCGTCGCCAGGAAGATCGCCTGAATCGACGAAAACACGAAGATCGCCCGCAAGCCGCCATACCGGCGGGACAGGAACCCGACCCCAAAGAAGCTGGAAATCGACGCCAGGATCAGCATCAGCGACAGAATTTCCGCGCCCCGCGCCCGATCGTAGCCGATATCGCTGACATGCGAGAGCAGATGGGCGAGCGGCAAGGCCATCGCGACGCAGCAGCCGACCGACGCGATCGAGAGCGTCGCCTGAATGCGCAACGGCGACAGGATCGGCCGCACTTTGGCCCCGCCCCCGGCAGGCTTGGCCGCCGGCGCCGCATCCGGCTCCGCCGACGCCGGCGGTTTCAGGGCGAGCACCAACCCCAGCGGCAACATCGTCGCGAGCGCGAAGATCCCGTACCAGAGCGATGTCTGCCGCCAGCCCATCTCCTCGAAGAAATACTGGAAGATCGGCGGCCAGACCGCGCCCGCGAGCGCCTGGCCCGAACCGACGATGCCGACGGCCATGCCGCGGTTATGTTCGAACCAGCGGGTGATATTGGCGGTCAGCGGCGAGAACAGGGCGGAGCGGCCGCAGAGGCCCATCATGACGCCGTAAATCAAATAGAGCTGCCATTCGTTCGATATGAGCGATGTCAAAATCGCGCCGCCGCCCAGCATGCTGGCGCCGACCAGCGCCGGGATCGCCATGCCCAGTCGGTCCAGGACGTAGCCCATGAAGATGCCGCCGATGCCGGCGCCGAAATACAGCAACGAATACGCCGTCGACGCGATCACCCGCGGCCATTCGAACTCAGCGCTGATCAGCTTCAGGGCGACGACGAGGAAATAGATGCTGCCGGTGCCGATCACCATGAACAGCAGCGAGGCCGCCAGCACGAAGTGCCGGCGGATGACGGCGGACGGGGAATGCGGATCGACCATAACGACTTCCAGACACCAGACATGTCCCGAAGGCTATGCCTGAATGCCTGACGGCGTACAGGGCGCCCCGCCCTGGCTCGCTGCGCGCCTGGGCGTTGTCGATCAGCCGCCGCCGCCGAGGATGCCGGGCCTGACCGAGTAATCCACGGCGAGCCCGTAATCGGGATCGTCGTCGGCGTCGACCACCAACTGGCCGGCGCGCTTCAGGAGCTTGTGACAATCGCGCGAGAGATGGCGAAGCTGCAGCGTCTTGCCTAGCGCCTGATACCGCATCGCCAAGGTCTCGATCGCCTGCAGCGCCGACTGATCGACGACGCGGCTGAGTTCGAAGTCGATGGTGACGGCGGCAGGGTCGGTGTTCGGGCTGAACAAAAGGTCGAAACCGGCGGCGGAGCCGAAAAACAGGGGCCCCTCGATCCGATAGACCTTGGCGCCTTCCGGGGTGATGTGGGTGCGCGCCCGGATGCGAGTGGCGTTGTTCCAGGCATAGGCCAGCGCCGAAACGATCACGCCGACGACCACGGCGGCCGCGAGATCGGTCAATACCGTCACCGCCGTCACCAGCAGCATGACAAGCGCGTCGGTCAGGGGAATTTTCCTGAGGATCGTCAGACTGCGCCAGGCGAACGTGCCGATGACGACCATGAACATGACGCCGACCAGCGCCGCAAGCGGGATCTGCTCGATCAAGCTGGAGCCGACCAGGATGAACGCCAGCAGAAACAAGGCCGACGAAATGCCGGAAATCCGGGTCCGGCCGCCGGATTTCACATTGATCATCGACTGGCCGATCATGGCGCAGCCGCCCATGCCGCCGAAGAACCCGGTCGTGACGTTCGCAATGCCCTGCGCGACGCATTCCTTCGAGGCGCCGCCGCGCTGGCCGGTCATTTCGCCGACCAGGTTAAGGGTCAGCAAGCTCTCGATCAGGCCGATGGCGGCGAGGATCACCGCATAGGGCAGCACGATTTTCAGGGTCTCGAGCGTAAGCGGCGCCATCGGAATGCCGAACTCCGGCAAGCCGCCCTTGATCGACGCCAGATCGCCGACGCGCGGGACGTCGATGCCGAAGGCGATCACCAATCCGGCGACGACCGCGACGCCGGCGAGCGGCGCCGGCACGAACGACGTCAACTTCGGCATCGCCCAGATGACCGCCATGGTGAGCGCTGTCAGCCCGAGCATCACGTACAAGGGGGTCCCGGTCATCCATGTCTTGCCGTCAGCGCCATCGGCGACCTGAAACTGGCTCAACTGCGCCATGAAGATCACGATGGCGAGGCCATTGACGAAGCCCAGCATCACCGGATGCGGCACCAGCCGGATGAACTTGCCAAGCCGGAATACGCCCGCCAGCACCTGCAGCACGCCCATCAGGACGACCGCGGCGAAGAGGTAATCGACGCCGTGCTCCGCCACCAGCGACACCATGACGACGGCCAGCGCGCCGGTCGCGCCGGAGATCATGCCAGGCCGACCGCCGATCAAGGCCGTAATCAGCCCGACGATGAACGCCGCATACAGACCCACAAGCGGATGCACGCCCGCGACGAACGCAAACGCGACCGCTTCCGGAACGAGGGCGAGCGCGACGGTGAGGCCGGCGAGAACTTCAGTTTTCAGCATGGCCGGGCCAAAGCCGGCCAGGAAATCGGCGGGGCGATTGCCCCCCGCCATCCGGCCGGCCCAGGCGGCCAGCGTCAATCTAGGCAATTGAAAATCCTATTCAATCGGAAAAGGGCGCATTCTGTTTCGCGCAGTCATAATGGGTTTATGTTGCAATGCAATATACGCAGATCAGTTAACGGCGACTTTCGGCGAGCGCATGCCGAATGAGCCTTGCGGCCGCCCGCCGCCAATGGCCAGAATGGCAGACGTCAAGCCAAGGAAATGCCGACCATGCAAGGCTCCGCCAGCACAATCGGCCCGCCGGAAGGGCCGACGCTCAGCGTCACGTTTTTCTACTACCGCAATTTGTCGCAGGCGATGGCGTTCTACGAGCGCGTCCTGGGCTTCACGCTGGCGATCGATCAGGGCTGGTCGAAGATCTACCGCGCCGCCGAAGGCGCGCATATCGGCCTGGTCGACGAAACCCGAGGGTCCCATCGGGCGGCCGACGTGAAGCCAGTTCAGTTCGCCATTCGCGTGCCCGATGTCGACCGCTGGCATGCCTGGATATCCGGCCAGAACGTCGCGAACCTCAGCCAGCTCCGGACCAACGACCCCCTCGGCATCCGGGCCTTCGTTTTCGACGATCCCGAAGGCTACCAGATCGAAATCCAGTCGGCGCTCCGGCCGGGCGCCTGACCGCCCAAGACTGGTTCGGTTAGCGCCCGTCCTTGGTGACGCCGCTTTCGATCATGGCCGCGATCTCGTCGGCGCTGTAGCCGATTTCCTCCAGGACGGGCACGCTGCTCTCGCCCTGGCGGTCGGCGTGACGGCGGAAGCCGCCCGGCGTCTTCGAAAAGCGCACCGGCGATTCGATGTAGCGCACCTTGCCCTCGGTCGGATGCTCCATCACCTGAAACAGGCCGACCGCCTTGATATGCGGATCGTCGATGACGCTGTCGACATCGTGCATCTGCATGGCCGCGATATCGGCCTCGGTCATCAGCGTCAGCCATTCCGCCGTCGTCTTGGCGGGAAGGACCTCGGCGACGATGCCATAGAGCGCATCGATATTCTTCGTGCGCTCGCGCAAGCTGGCGAAGCGTTCGTCGGCGGCGAGCTCCGGCCGGCCGACAAGCCGGAAGAAGGCGCGCCAGTGCCGGTCCGTATAGGGCACGACGCAGATATAGCCGTCCGCCGTCGGGTAGGGCCGACGATGGGTCGTCAGCAGCCGGGAATATCCTGCAGGGCCGATCGGCGGATCGAAGGCGCGGCCCTGCAGATGCTCCTGCATCAGGAAGGCCGTGAACGCCTCGAACATGCCGACATCGACGCGCTGGCCTTCGCCCGTCCGCTCCCGGTGAAACAGCGCCATGGCGACGGCGTAGCTGGCGAACAGGCCCGAAACCTTGTCGACGATGACGCTCGGCGCATAGCGCGGCTCGCCGCCGGAGACCTTGCCGTTCAAGGCGGCGAATCCGGACAGGCCCTGAATCAGGTCGTCATAGGCGGCCTTGTCGGCATAGGGGCCGTCCGGGCGGAACCCTGTTGCGGCGCAATAGACGATATCCGGCTTGATCGCGCTGACCGTTTCGTAGTCGACGCCAATCCGGGCGGCCGGTTTCGGGCGGATGTTGTGGACGAAAGCGTCGGCGCCCGCGATCAGCCGCTGGAACACGGCGCGGCCTTCCGGCTGTTTCAGATCCAGCATGATCGACCGCTTGTTCCGCGCCTTGGTCAGGTAGCCGCCGGCCATGCCGGGCGTCTTCGAAGGACCGGTCTGGCGCGAGCTGTCGCCGGCGGGCTGCTCGATCTTGATGACGTCCGCCCCCATCTCCGCCAGAATCTGGGTGCAATAGGGGCCGAACATCACGGTCGTCAGGTCGATTACGCGCACGCCGTCAAGCGGGCCTTTCGGCGGGGCGTCAGTCATGGAATGATTCTCCGGTCGGGATATATAACAAGCCTGATGATACAAAGTCCGGCGCGTCGCGCCATATCGCCCAGAATGCTCAGACAGGAGAGATCGCCAATGGACGTCATGGAGGCCTTGCTCGCCCGGAAGTCGACCCCGCCCCGGCTGATGTCCAGCGACGGTCCGTCCGCGGACGAAGTTCGCCAGTTCCTCACCGCCGCCGTGACCGCGCCCGACCACGGGTCTGTGCGGCCCTGGCGCTTCGTCGTGATCGAAGGCGACAACCGGACCAAGCTTGGCCAGGTCTTCGCCGACGCCCTCAAGGCCCGCGACCCGGGCGCCAGCGCCGAAGCGGTCGCGAAGGAGCTTGGCCGCCCGCTCCGCGCGCCGACGGTGATCGCCGTTTTGGCGCGGATCGTCCCCGACCATCCGAAAGCGCCGGAGGTCGAGCAGATCGTCGCCACCGCCTGCGCCGCCCAGAACGTGATGCTCGCCGCCGAGACCAAGGGCTACGGCGCCATCATGCTGACCGGCCAGAACGCCCGCGATCCCCATGTCAAAAAGTTCTTCGACCTCAATCCAACGGACGAGATCGTCGCGTTCATCTATATCGGGCGGCCGTCCGGTCCCGTGCCGGACAAGCCGAGGCCCGACCCCGCCCAGTTCATCGAAGCTTTTGGCGCCGGCGCTTGACCGAGAACGAAAGCGACAGCGACAGCTACGAGGAGCGCCCGCTCAAATCGTCGCGCATAATGCGGCCGCTTTGGTATGTAGTTGGGTGGACCGCCCTGGCGCTCGCGGCCGCTGGCGCGATCCTGCCGCTTCTGCCGACGACGCCGTTTCTGCTGGTCGCCGCCTGGGCTTTCGGCAAATGCTCGCACCGCTGGCGGCGCTGGATCCATAACCAGCCGACCTTCGGCCCGCTCGTGAAGGCCTGGGAACGGCACGGCGTCATCCCGATCTGGGGCAAGGTCGCGGCGCTTGGCACGATGGCGACGAGCTTCGTCTTCCTGTGCCTGAGCGGCCGCCTGCCGCTCTGGGCGCTCATCCTGATCGGCGCGACCCTGACGGCGGTCGCCGCTTATATCGTCAGCCGGCCAGGCCGCCCGCCCGAGACCGCGCCGGCGCCGCCCCTCCATCGTCTGGAACATCGCCCATGAGCCGCGAACGCGCCGAAGCCCTTGCGGCCAGCATTCATCTCGACCCCGCCAAACCGCTGCTGATCGTCGATGCCGACGAGGTGCTGTTCCATTTCATGGCGGCGTTCCTGAGTTTCATCGAGAGCCGCGGCCATGCTTTCGTTTTTCGCTCATATGCCCTTTCCGGCAATGTCCTGGCAGAGGCGGACGGCCCGCCCTTGCCCCGGGAGGCTGTCACCGCGCTCCTCGAGGCTTTCTTTGTCGAGCGCACCAGGGAAATCCCGCCCGATCCCGACGCGGCGCCGGCGCTGCGCCGGTTGATCCGAGACGGCGTGCAAGCTGTCGTCCTGAGCAATGTTCCGTCCGGCGCCGCCGACGATCGCCGCCATGCGCTGGAAGCGGCTGGCATCGACCTGGCGCTCGTGCCCTGGTCGGGGCCGAAGGGCGAAGCGGTCAAGGCGCTCGCCGCCAGGACGCGCGGCGGGGCCGCATTCGTCGACGACATCGCCCAGCACCACGTGAGCGTCGCCGAGAGCGCGCCCGACGTTTACCGCCTGCACTATGTGACCCATCCCGAGCTTCGCCGCCTGCTCGGCCCGGTCGAAGCCGCCGACGATCAGGCGGAAAGCTGGCCAGCCCTCGAACGCCTGATCCGGCGGCGGCTGCTCGGCTAATTTAGGACCCGATCTTCATGGTCGCCGTCAGGCCTTTCAAACAGGCCAGCACGCTGAGGGCGGTGTTCTTGCCGGTCTTCGGATTTTCCTCCGATGGCACATTGGCGATTTCGAGGGTGAAGCGGCAACTGTCGGCCTCAACCTGGATGCGGTGCATGTTCCGGTCGACGCCGGGATCGGCCCAGATTTCGAGCCGGGTCTTGTCCGGGCCGATGCCGGCGAGCGCCAGCGCGGCCGCGACGTTCACATTGGCCGGGAAGCCCCTGGCGCCGTCGCGCGCGGAGCCGCTGAAAACCAGCTTCGGCGCCGTCAGCCCCTCGACCGAGATGCCGTGCTCGACGAGATGCGGCGCGCCTGCGAGGCCGCCCGGCGGTTTCGTCGTCACCATGGTGACGGAATGGATCACGCCCTCCGCCGCCGCGCGCACCGCGTCCAGCCCAAGGAGCGCGCCGGTCGGCGCGATGATCCGAGCGCCGGTCGCCTTGGCCCGCTCCAGCAATTCTGGGCGCAGCAGCAATTGGCCGACGCTGGTCGGCACGAAGATCCGCCCCCGGTCGATCGCCGGATTGGCGATCTGGTCGAAGACGGCGGGCGGCAGGCCCTCGACGACGATGTCGCAATCGGCAAGCTCGGCCAGGCTGACGACCGGCACGGGCCGCTTGAACCCGGCCATGTTGGCCCGCGCCTTCGCGTGATCCTGGGCCGAAACTGCCTTGAGTTCGAGGCCCTCGACGCCTTGATCCAGGGCTTCGGCGACCTTGCGCCCGACCGCGCCGAACCCGCCAATGCCAACCGTAAGCTTTTGACGCATCGCGCTTTATCCTTGTGGCTCGACGACGATCGTACCGAACTTACCGCCAGCTTCAACCGCGAGATGGGCGGAGGATATCTCAGCCAGCGGGAATGTCCCGGCGACCGGGCGCGGCGCATCCGGCCGGGCGCGAAGCCAGGCGTCGACGCCCCAGCGCGTCGCGTCCAGCACCGCGGGCGGCAAGGAGTTCAGAATGAACGGGCGGACCGTAATATTTCGCCTCGCGAACAGATGGAACGGAAAGGCTGGCGTCCGGTCCGTGTCTGAGGCATAGGCGGATACGGCGCCATTGAGGGCGACGACTTCCGGGAGCCACGGCATGTCGCCGCCGAAGTCCACGGAAACGACCCGGTCGACGCCCCGTCCGCCGGTCAGGTCCCTGATGCGCTCGGCGACGGCTTCGGTTCGGTAATTGATGGTCGCGGCGGCGCCCGCGGCTTCGGCGCGAGCGGCTTTCTCCGGGCCGCTGACGGTTGCGAAGACCCGCGCGCCGCCCCAGGCCGCCAATGCGGCCGCATAGAACCCGACCGCGCCCGCCCCGCCGGTCACGAGGACGGTCTTGCCCGCGACGGGGCCGTCGGCGAAGACGCCGTGATAGGCGGTCATCGCGGGGATACCGAGGGTTGCGCCCTCGGCGAAGCTGACGAAGTCCGGGAGCTCGGTCACATATTTCGACGGCAAGGCGATGTATTCCGCAGCCGTTCCGAATGCACGGCCAAGTCGCTGGCCGTTCACCAGCCAGACGCGCTTGCCGACCCAGCTTGGCTGGACCCCAGGCCCTGCCTGATCGACGATGCCCGCGCCGTCGCTGTTCGGGATCACGCGGTCGAACGCATGGCCATAATTCGATTTGCCTGACCGAAGCTTGACGTCCGCCGGATTGACGCCCGAGGCCGCAAGCCGGATGCGCACCTCCCCCGGCCCCGCTGTGGGCGCCGGCATCTCGCCAACCTTCAGCACTGTCTCAGCCGGACCCTGTTGTTCGTACCATGCCGCGCGCATATCGCCTCCCTGAACCCTGTCAGCCTATAATGGGGGGCAATTCAGCAGGAGCAAAGCGATGCACATTCACGGAAGCTGCCACTGCGGCGCCATCACCTATGAAGCCGAGGTCAATCCCGAGCAGACCATGATCTGTCATTGCTCGGATTGTCAGGCCCTGTCATCGACCGCATTTCGGGTAAACGTGCCGTCCAAAACGGAAGATTTCAAGCTTTTGACCGGCACGGTCAGAGAATACGTGAAGGTCGGCGATAGCGGCGCCCGGCGGGCGCAAGGCTTCTGCGAGACCTGCGGCACGCAGATCTATGCGACTTCGGCGGAGGAGCCCCGTCCCGTCTACATGCTGCGCGCGGGCGCGATCCGGGAACGGCAGGCGCTGGTTCCGCAAGTCCAAAGCTGGCGCCAATCCGCCCTGACTTGGCTGGGCGACTGGCCGAACATTCCGGCGAAGCAAAAAGGCTGAACCGGATCAGTCGCCGCCGTCCGCCTGAGCTGCGGCGGCGCCTAGCAGCAGGGCCAGGGTCAACGCCACCCCTGGCTCCTGCAGCGGGAAATGCACGGCGCTATGCAAGGCGACGGCAATGAAGCCGCCGGTCGCGGCGGCGGCGACCGGGGCGAGCCGCCGGCGCCGCCAGATCGCGCGCGCCGCCGCAAACCCGACCAGCCCGGCCGCCAGGAACATGGCGAGGCCGGCCGTCCACCCAAGTTCGATCAGATTTTCCAGATAGGTGTTGTGGGCCTGCCACCGGTCATAGCCCGTGTCGGCTGACTTGTAGGCATGCAACGCTTCCGAGAACGCGCCAAGGCCGACGCCGCGCGCGCCGTGGGCGTCCAGAATGCGGCCTGCGTCTTCATAGAGGCTTTGGCGAACGTCATAGGCGTCCTCCAGATTGTCGAAGCGCGAGGCGACGCCGTCCCCCGCCACGACCCACAGCAATCCGGCGACGGCCGTGACGGACAGGACCGCAACGATCGGCGCAAGGAGGGCGTCCCGGCGCCAGCGCAGCGCGATCAAGCCAGCGGTCAGCACGACGGCGATCGCCATGGCGGCGGTCCCGGCGCGAGAGCCGGTCATCAGCCCGGCGCCGGCGATCGCAAAGCCCGGCAGCGCCAGAAAGACGCCGCGCCTTGTGATGAACTCCAGCGCCAACCGGAGACGCTCCCGGCCCTCGATCTCGCTTGGGACGAAGCGGCGATAGGCCCGCGCCCAAAGCGCCACATTGCAGGCCAGGCCGATCGCCAGATAGCTCGCGAAGGTGCTGCGATTGGCGAAGGGACCCGTCGCCCAACCGATGTAGTAGCGCTTCTTTTCCCAGAGCACATACTCGATGCCGGCGACCTTCAGCGCCGCCGCATAAAGCGCCGCCACGGCGACGACCGCCAGCACGGCCGTGACCACGGTCCAGGCGCGCGCCCGCGACCCGCAAAGCCAGTAGGCGAGCACGAGCACGCCGGCATAGAGGCCGAGGCGGAGCACGCCGATCCCGGTCGCGCCGGGGTTCAACGATCCGCGAACGGGAACAGGCTCGCCGAGCAGACCGGCGGCCTCACGCCAGAGCGTCGCCGCCGCCGCCGGGCCGTCAGTCGAGATCTGTGACGCCGCGTAGGCGAGCACGCCCGCCCAGATGCCGCCCGCCGCGATCAAGAGGCCATCGGTCCAGGTCCAGCCTTGCGGCTTCCGGAACGCCCTGAGGCTGCTCGCCGCCAGCAGCAGAACGCCGGCGGCGAGCGCCGCGGCGACAATCGCCCAGAGGGGACGGCCGGCGAACATCAGCGCCGGCGCCAACGCCGTCACAAGCAGGCCATGGAAAAGCAGACGATCGAGCATGAGGCGGGGCCTGCGCGGACAGAAATGAAGCAGCCGAAGGCACTAACCTATCCGTGATTGTATGGCTATCGATTAACGGCCGCTTGTTTCGCAGTCCCTGCGCCACACATTTTATTGCGGCCGCCCGGCTCTTGCGGCGACCGGGCTGAAGCGAAAGGAACGATCATGCAAAGGATGTGGCTTGGACTGCTGTTGGCGGCGTTCGCCTGGACAGCGCCGGCGTCGGCGGCGGAGGTCAAGGTCGTCAAGCTGGTCGAGGGGCTGGATCACCCCTGGGCGATGGCATGGCTGCCCGAGGGCGACGCCCTCATCACGACCCGGCCGGGCGTGCTCTATCGCTGGCGGCCGACGACCGGCAGCCTTGACCCGATCGCCAATGTTCCAAAGGTCGCGGCTTACGGCCAGGGCGGACTGTTCGATGCGCGGCCCGCCCCGGACTTCAAGACGACCGGGCGCATCGTGCTGTCCTACGCGGCGGCAGGCGACGGCGGCGCCGCGACTCGCGTCGCGGAAGCCACATTGGCGGGCGACGCCTTGAGCAACCTCCGCATCCTCTTCGACGCCGCGCCCCGGACCCGGAGTTCGGTACATTTCGGCGGCCGCCTGCGCTTCGGCCCGGACGGCGCGCTCTATGCCGCCTTCGGCGACCGGGGCGAGCGCGAGCGCGCCCAGGATGCGGCCGATCCCGCTGGGTCCGTCTATCGCATCGCGCCAGGGGAACGGCCGAGGCTCTTCACCACGGGCCACCGCAATCCCCAGGGCATGGCCGTGCATCCCCAAACCGGCGCGATCTGGGTCCATGAGCATGGGCCGAAAGGCGGCGACGAAGTCAATGTGCTCCGCGAGGGCGCCAATTACGGTTGGCCTCGCGTGACCTTTGGCCGCGAGTATAGCGGCGGCCGCATCGCCGACGCCGGAACGGCGCCCGGCTTCGAAGCGCCCATATACTACTGGGACCCCTCCATCGCCCCGTCCGGCATGGCGTTTTATCAAGGCGACGCTTTTCCCGACTGGCAGGGCGACCTGCTTGTAGGCGCGCTGAAATTCCAGCTTCTGGTCCGGTTGAAACTGGACGGCCAGCGGATCGCCAGCGAAGAACGATTGATCGAAGGCGAGATCGGGCGTATCCGCGAAGTCTCCGTCGGCCCGGACGGCCTCGTCTACCTGCTGACCGACGCTGGCGACGGCGGCCTCTACCGCCTGGAACCGAAATAGCCTGACGCGCCCTCAAGTCCGGGCGAGTTTGTCTAACATATTAAGAACGATCAGGTTACCCGCCCGCTGGCGCGTCTGTCGGAATGGGGATAGATCGAGAAAGCGAGCCAGGTCATGTCGATCGCCGGCGCCATCGTCGTCTTTGTGTTGAGCTGGTGGTTCTGCTTTTTCCTGGCCCTGCCGTTTGGCTCGCAGCCAAGGCAAAATCCGGAACCCGGCCATGCGGAAAGCGCCCCAGCCCGCCCGCGCATCGCCCTGAAAGCCGCGATCGCCACCGCTGGCGGCCTGATCATGACGCTCGCGATCTGGCAGATTATCGCCGCAGACCTGATCAGCTTCCGGAAGTGACGCGGGGCCAGCTCGTCGCAGCCCGTCAGGCGTCGGTGCGCGGCCGGATCGGCAAGGGCGCGACTTCCACCCCTTCCTCGATCAGGGACTTGGCTTCATCCAGCGACGCTTCGCCGACGATGTCCCGCGCTTCAGTTTCGCCGTAGTGGATGCGGCGAGCTTCTTCGGGAAAGCGGTCGCCGACATTCTCGAAGTTCTGCTCCACATGGGCGCGGAGGGCTTCCAGCTTGGCCTGATGGGTCGCCAGGGCGAGCGCCTGCCGCTTTGCCGATGCATCGCGGCTTCCGGTGCGCACCGCCGGGGCCATCAAGGCTTTCCGGACCTTGACGGACCCGCAATCCGGGCATGTCACCAGATGGCGCTCAAGCTGAATGTCGCAACCGCTGCTGTCGGGAAACCAGCCGTCGAATTCATGCCCGGCCGCACAGGAGAGGGCATAGCGAATCATGTCGTCTCCAATAATCCATCGGCGCCAAAGACCCGCCAATCTATCAGATAGGTCCCCCCGGCGCGAAGGCCAAGATGGCCGCTGATTGACGGCGGGGCGCTGCGCCGCTTAAATCGACTGAAATCATCAAGAAATGCCACCAGAGGAGCGTCCCCGCCCATGAGCGCACAGCGTCTGCCATTCGAAGGCTTCAAGGTCCTGGACATGACCCAGGGCGTCGCCGGCCCGCATTCCACCATGCTCCTGGCCCAGCAGGGCGCGGACGTGACCAAGGTGGAGCCGCTGGACGGGGATTGGGGACGGACCCTGGGCAAGATGTATGGCGACACCTGCGCCCACGGGATCATCTTCAATCGCGGCAAGCGCTCGGTTTCGCTGAACATGAAGGAAAAGCAGGCTCAGGCCCTGGTCCAGAAAGCCGCCGCGGAAGCCGACGTGATCGTCGAAAGCTTCCGTCCGGGCGTCATGGGCCGCTTCGGCCTGTCCTATGCCGACGTGAAGAAGGTCAACCCGAACGTCATTTATCTGTCGGTCACGGGCTTCGGCCAGAACGGCCCCTATAACAAGCTGCCGGTCACGGATTCGGTCATCCAGGCGTTTTCCGGCTGGATGTCGATCAACCGCGACGAAGCCGGCACGCCCCAGCGCATCGGCATGATCGCGGTCGACGTGATGACGGGCCTCTATGCTTTCCAGGCGATTTCGGCCGCGTTGATGCGGAAAGTCCGCTTCGGCGAAGGCGCCTATATCGACTGCTCGCTGATGCAATGCGCGGCGGCATTCCAGGCCGCCAAGGTGATGGAGCATTACCTTGAAGGCGGCGCGCCGCAGACGCTGTATGTCCCCGTCGGCACGATGAAAACCTCGAACGGCTACATCAACGTGACCGCGATGCGCGAGCACCACTATGTCGGCCTCTGCAAGGTGCTGGACAAACCCGAATGGGCCGCCGATCCGCGCTTCGACAGCCGGGAAAAGCGCATCGACCAGGAAAAGGTGCTGATGCCGATGGTCCGCGCCGAATTCCTGAAGAAGACGACCGAGGAATGGGCCGCCGCCCTGACCGAGGCCGGCGTCATGAACGCCCCTGTCTCGACCTACGACCATTTCATGGCCGACGAGCATGTGAAGGCGGTCAACAGCATTTCCTGGATCCAGCATCAGGGCATGCAGGGCGACCTGCCGATGTGCAACATTCCAGGCTTCCGCCCGATCGAAGGCGGCAATCCGCTTGACGAGGCGCCGTCCATCGGCCAGCACACGGACGAAATTCTGGCGAAATGGGGCCTCTCCTCGTCCGACGTCGCCGAACTCGTCGATGCTGGCGTCGCCAATCGTGGCGCGCCGCAACAAGCCGCCGCCGAATAAGGAAAGGCCCAAGGCCATGAAATTGCTGCGCTATGTCGCCGGCGACGAAGTTCGTCCGGGCATTCTCGACGCCGATGGCGCCATCCGCGATCTGTCCTCGATCGTCCCGGATATCGACGCCGACGCCGTATCCCCCGAAGGACTGGCGCTGATTGCGGCGATCGATCCCATGAGCTTGCCGAAGGTCACGGGCGAGGTCGATATCGCGCCGCCGGTCGACACGCCCTCAAAGATCGTCTGCATCGGCCTCAATTACTCCGACCATGCGGCGGAAGTCGGCATGCAGCCGCCGTCGGAGCCGATCATCTTCCTGAAGTCGGCGACCGCGCTGACCGGCCCCGGCGGACCGATCCTGCAGCCGCCCCATTCGACGGAACTCGATTGGGAAGTCGAGCTTTGCATCATCGTCGGCACGGAAGCCTCATACGTGGACGAGGACGAGGCGCTCGACTATGTCGCGGGCTATGCGGTCGGCAACGATATCTCCGAGCGCGAATTCCAGACCAAGCGTCCCGGCGGCCAGTGGACCAAGGGCAAAAGCGGCGATACCTTCGCGCCGGTCGGCCCCTGGCTCGTGACCAAGGACGAGATCCCGGACCCCGGAAACCTCAAGCTCTGGCTCGAGGTCAACGGCGAGATGATGCAGGACGGCACGACCGCGACGCTGATTTTCGGCGTAAGGAAAATCGTCAGCTTCGTGTCGGAATACATGACGCTGCTGCCGGGCGACATTATCATGACCGGCACGCCGCCGGGCGTCGGCGCCGGCAAGAAGCCGCCGCGCTTCCTGCAGCCGGGCGACCGGATGCGTCTCGGCATCGACGGCCTGGGCGAGCAGGACCAGATCGTCGTGGCGCGCTGACGGCGCCTTGCGAGCCGGACGACACAGCGCATCCCAGCAGCTTGGCCGGTATGCGCATGGGGACGCGGCGCGCCCCTATCTGATCGACCGCGAGGGCGACTGGCGCGATCTCTCCTATGTCCTGTTGGACATCACGCCGGAATTCCTGCAGCCGGTCGAAATCGATATCCTGCTCGCGATCGAGCCGGAGACCCTGCCGCTGGTCGAGGCCGGCAGGCAGGCGCTGCAGCCTGTCGCCGGCCTTGGCCGCATTCACGCCGACTTCGATTCCGCGCCCTTGACGCTCACGCCGCCCGGCAGCCCCATCGGCGATGCGGCCGGTTTCCGGGTCGGCCTGGCGGCGATCGTCGGCGGGCCGGGGCCATGGTCGGGCGCGCTGACGACGGCGACGGTCACGCCGGGCGACGGCGCTGTGGCGCTTGGGCGGCGGGTCTGGGTCGCGGACCGGGCGCTGGCCGGACATCGGAGCACATGCGACATCCGGATCGATGGCGGGCCGCCGGTCGCCTGCCGCATCGGCAAGGACGCGCTCCGCGCCGCGCTGGCGCAGGCTCGGACCGCCCAGATCGGCGACGTGGTGCTGGCGACGACGCCGTTCCCGGTCCCTGCCGGCGCCCAGGAGGTGAGCGTCGCCTTCCGGCACATGGACCCGCATGTTCGCCGCATCGCGCCCGCCTCGGGCGGCTGACCGCCAAGACCGCGCGGCGAGCCTCCGCCCGTGTCGCCCATCGGGTTGTCGATGCTTGTTTCGGCCGTCTCTCCCGGCCTACCATCGCGGTCGGCAATGAATGACATGACCCGTTGAGGGAGCAGAATGATGGACGATCTTTTCGACCTTTCCGGCCAGACGGCCTTGATCACCGGATCGACCAAGGGCATCGGCAAAGCCATAGCGGCGCGGATGGCGCAGTATGGGGCGAAGGTCGTGGTTTCGAGCCGCAAGGCGGATGTCTGCGAGGCGGTCGCGGCGGAAATCAACGCCGACTATGCCGCGCGCGGCGGCAGCGCCACGGCGATCCCCTGCCATGTCGGCTACAAGGACCAACTCGCGCGCCTGGTTGAGGAAACCGAGGCGAAACTGGGCCCGATCGACATCCTGGTGCCGAACGCCGCCGTCAATCCCTATTACGGCCCCTCCAAGGACATGCCCGACAGCGCCTGGGACAAAATCATGGAGACCAACATCCGCAGCACGTTCTGGCTGTGCAATATGGTGATCCCCGGGATGGCGGAGCGCGGCAAGGGCTCCGTCACGATCATCGCCTCGATCGCGGGCCTCGTGGGCAATGTGGAGCTGTTCGCCTACTCGATCTCCAAGGTGGCGGAACATCAGATGGCGCGCAATTTCGCGCTTGAATATGGCGACAAGGGCGTGCGGGTGAACGCCATCGCGCCCGGACTGATCAAGACCGATTTCGCCAAGACCCTCTGGACCGACCCGGTCCGGCTCGACCGGATCAACAACAAGCTGCCGCTGCGCCGCCTGGGCAATCCCGATGAAATCGCCGGCGCGGCGCTGTTTCTCGCCTCGAAGGCGGGCGCCTATGTGACCGGACAGGTGCTCGACGTGGACGGCGGCGCGGGGATCACGCCTTGATAGCTGGCGCCGGAGCATAGCGCGTCCAGGTGGACGCGCAGTCCATGCTTTATCTTATTGATAGCGATCAACTTATCCCACTTTTGGCGATTCCGCCAAAAGTGGGGTTGATCTAAGAGCCTGAATCAAAAGATCATGAAGGCTTGCAATGGGTTGCGATCCTTC
>CALAHN010000146.1 GCA_937891825.1 uncultured Alphaproteobacteria bacterium | reverse complement strand
CGCGGGCGGCGAGCGCCGGGTTGGCGGCCAGCGCCGCGGGGTCGATCGCGGCCAGCGCTTGCCGCAGGCTTGCGTCGGCGCCGGCGCGCTCGCTGCGGTCGATCAGGGCGGCAATGACTGTCGCCTGGTGTTCGGGCGTGAGCTGCGTCAGATCGGGCGATGCGACGACCGCGGCGAGCGTTTCGTCGTCGCCGGCGTCGATCAGGGTCGTGATAGCGGCGCGGCGGGTCGCTTCATCGGGCGCGTCGAGGCCGGCCTGCCGCGCTTCCGCGATGGCGCCGGCGGCGTCGCCGATGGTTAGCAGCAGGTCGGCGCGGGCCAGCCGGTCGGCCGGCGCGTCGCCCTGGGGCAAGGCCGCCAGCAAGCCCCCTGCCGCCTGCAACTCGCCATAGGCGCGCAACAGATCGACAAACAGCGCGGCCGTCTGGATGCCGCTGTCACGCTGGCGAACAAAGGGTGCGGCGACCCGCACCGCCCGGTCGACATCGCCAAGGTCCAGCGCCAGGCGAAACGCGAAGAGCGCATCGTCGCTCGTGAATTCGCCGCGCGGCAGGCTTTCCAGCAGCGCCAGCGCCTTGTCCGGGGCGTTGAACCGGGCCTGCAGCCACGCAAGCCGCCGCAGTTCGACATTGTTGACCTTGTCCGCATCTCGCAGGCGGGCGAGCAGCAGGGCTTCGGTTCGCACATCCTCGCGATCTTGCGCCGCTTCGATCGCCTGGCGGATGCGGGGCACGTCCTTGTCTTCGCTCGCCAGCGCGACCAGCAGGCGGTAGTATTCGTCCATGCGCTGGCCGTCGTAATAGGTCGCGAGCAGCGCGTCCTTCGCCTGGATATGATCCGGATTGTCGGCGAGGAAGCCCTGGAACGCGGCGATCGCTTCATCGACCTTGCCGGAGCCGATATAGGCCCGGGCGAGCTGCGCCAGGGTCGCTTCGGAGCGGTCGCCTGCCCGCCAGGCCAATTCGAAGTTTTCAACGGCCGCGCTGTAGCTTTGGTCGCGCAGGTCCATGGCCGCGATCTCATGATCGCCCGGCAACATGGCGATGCTGAGCGCGAAGGCGCCGGCGGCGAAGACGGCCGCGGCGATCGGCAGAGGATTGGCCATCAGCGCTCTCCCGCCTGGGCGAAGGAGCGGCGGACGACGGCGATATCAAGCCCGTCGATCGCATCGCTCGGCACGGTGAAGGCAAGCGCGCCCGTGGCGTCGGCTGTTGCTTCGCCTTGCCAGACCGTCTGCCCGCGTGCGGTTGCGGCGATCCGGTAAACGCCCTCTGACAAGCCGCGCCAGACGAATACGCCCTCGCCGTAGCCGTGGGCGTGCAAGCTGAAGCCGTTCTCGCCGATGCGGAGATCGCGGACCGGCCAGCGCGCCTGCTCCAGATAGACGCTCTCGACAGGTCCCGCCGGCTGCAACGCCACCGTCGGCGCGGCGACCCCGGCGTCGAGCGCCACATAGAGCGACCGATTGACCACGCGGTGGCCGATCGCCCCATGGCTGCGACGATAGTCGACCATCTGCCCCGGATCGTCGAAACGGATGGTCTGGAGCGCGCCGCGGTCGTGGATGCGCCAGGCGTCTGGACCCAGCCGTTCCAGACGCGCGTCGAAGTAGCCGTGCGCGATGCGGACGTAGTCCGTCGTCCTGATCGGCGCCAGTTCGGAGGCGCGAGCGATCTCGAGGTTCTGAACCAGGGCCGCGAGGGCCGCCGTCCTCGCGCCCGAATACATGTGATAGTACACGTTGTGGGGCAGCAAGCGGCGCGGCGCGTTGGTCCGCTGCACGGTTTCATTCAGGTAGCGGAAGCCGAAGAAGCGCCGCGTCCAAAGTTCGGTATAGGTGTTTTCATTGCTCGCCGAGGCAAAGATCTGGCGGACGCCCTCGAATTCGATCCCGACGCCGGCGACGGATGCGACGGTCGGATATTCCGGATCGTAGCGACTGTCGCCGCCGTTGATGTTCAGGATGCCGTTCCGGTCCGCGATGGCGATGGCGGCGGCATATGGCCGGGTGTTGCCGGACCATTGCACCAGGTTCGCCGGCTTGTCCTCCGGCGCGAACTGACTGACAAAGTCGCGGGCGCCGACAATTTCCAGATGCAGGTCGAACGGCTCTTGCGCATAGGCGCGAGCCGAGTCGTAGCCGAGCAGCGGGTCGTAGGGCGAAATCGGCTGCTTCGCCGCGCCTTGCAGGCGCCCGAACCCGACCGAACCGGCGACTTCAAGTTCGATCTTCCGGTCATACTGCTCAAAGAATTCCCAGGCGAAGGGATGGGTATAGGTGTGGTGGGCGACTTCGACCTGCGGCGCGGCAAAGATGCGCGTCGCCGCTTCCTGGGCGGCGACGCTGCCGAGCCAGCGGAGGTCCAGATCGGCGGCGATCGGCGCGACCGTGACTGGAAGGTCGGGATAGGCCTGGATCGCCTGCTCGAAGACCACTTCCGCCGCCGGCGTCGGATGGTCCCTGTAGGCTTCGTCGAGGGACAAGCTGCGCCAGCCGTCGCCGTCGATATGGCTGTAGTAGATGCGCCGCCCGACCAGGGTGGTCACGTCCGGCTTCGGCATGTCCGCCACGCCGAAGGCAGCCTGAAAGAAGTTGAACGGATTGAGGATCCAGCGCGTCCGGTTGTCCATGGTCGACAGGCGAATATCATAGCCCGATTGCACGAACCCGCCGTTCGGACCGGTGACGACGAGAACGCCTTTCTCGGCGGTCGGCCCGCCGGCATCGGCCGCGAGACGCGCCGTCGCGCCGGATCCGGGGATCAAGCCGGACTCCTGAAACGGGATCGGGTCGATGGCCGGGTCCCACTCGAACCCGGCGAAGTCCCGGTCGTAAACTGGATATTGCGCCCGGTAGGGGGCGCCGACGAACCGGTCGCCGAGCGCGACGCCAAGCCGGGCCAGCAATGCCCGCGCCGCCTCGAACGTCGCCGCATCGTCGGATTCGGAAAGCGCGCCGGTGATATTGCCCATCAGCGCTAACCGGTATCCGGCGTCGATCACCGAGGTCGCCCATTCCAGATAGGCGCGCGCGCCGGGCGGGCGGCCGTCATAGATCCAGGCGAGCACGCCGCGGACATCCTCGAACTGCTCGACCGGCGGCAGGCCCTGGGCCAGATCCCAGAAGCGCAGCTTCAGGCCGAGATGCTGCAGCGGCATAGCGGCATAGCGCTGGGCCATGGAGGTGCGGACGTTCTTGTGCTCACGGGAATCGTAGAGCGCCAGGACAGTGCGCGCTTCCATGAAGCCGGCGGCCGGGGCGGCGGGCTGGGCGTCGGCTGCATCCCGCGCAAGCACGGGCGCCGCCGTCGCCGGGGCCGCCGCCGCCAGGGCCGCTATGAGCGCCCAGGCGGCGAGCAGACCGATGCAGGCGCGGCGCATCATGCCATGAACCGCTTCAAGGTTTCGGCGAACCGCCTGAGGTCGAGCGGCTTCGCCAGGTAGCCGTCGAACCCGGCCGCCATGAACTGCGCGTCGCCCTTGCCGTCGGCGAGCGTCGTGACGGCGATCACCGGCGCGTCGGCGATCTCCGGGGTGGCGCGGATGCTGTTCAGGGCTTCGATGCCATTGCCGCCGGGCATGACGATATCCATCAAGACCAGGGCCGGGCGGATCTCGCGGGCGACCGCAAGCGCTTCATCGGCGCTGCCGGCTTCGACCGCGGCGTAGCCCATCTCGCGAACGAAGTCGGCGATCAGGCGGCAGACGAGCGCGTTGTCGTCGACCACCAGAATCACATTGGATTTCTCTGGAACGGAAGGCTCCACGCGGGCTGTTGCTGCGGCGGGCATCATGAAATCGCTCTCGCTTGGGCTGACCGCGACCGGATGCGCCGCGGCGGGAATTCAGACGGAAATTTACGGCGTTAATCCCTTTTTTTTGGTTACTGAGCGACAAATGACAAAGTTCACGGGCTTGAAGGAGGCGCTCCGATGGCGGAAGCGCAGGTGAGCGCGCGGGTGTTGATCGTTGAAGACACGCCGCCGCTTGCGGAAATGTATCGGCAGTTTGTGCTGGCCGACGGACATCTGCCCGACGTCGCCACGGATGGCGCGGAGGCGTCCGCCATGGCGGCGGCGAACGCCTATGACGTCGTCCTGCTCGACCTTCAGCTTCCGGATATGAACGGCCTGGACATTCTCTCGGAGATCAAGGCGACCGCGGCCCATCCGGCGGTGATCGTCGCCACGGCGCACGGCACCATCGGCAAGGCCGTCGAGGCGATGCGCGCGGGCGCCGACGATTTTCTGGTGAAGCCTTTCAATGGCGACCGCTTGATCGTCACTCTGCGGAACGTCATCCAGAAGCGGCGGCTCTCGGGCATCGTCGCGACCATCGGGCCGGAGCGCACGGCTTCGGGCTATGAGGGCATCCTCGGCGAATCGCTGGCGATGCAGGCGATCTATCGCATCATCGAAAGCGCCGCCCCCAGCAAGGCGAGCGTCTTCGTCACCGGCGAGTCGGGCGCGGGCAAGGAGCTGTGCGCCGCGGCGATCCATAAACGCAGCCCACGCGCGGCCCGTCCGTTCATCGCGATCAATTGCGGCGCCATCCCCCACGACCTGATGGAAAGCGAGATCTTCGGCCATGTGAAAGGCGCCTTCACCGGCGCTACGGCCGACCGGGTCGGCGCCGCCGCCAGGGCCGACGGCGGCACCCTCTTCCTGGACGAACTGGGCGAAATGCCATTGGAGCTTCAGGTGAAGCTCTTGCGCTTCGTGCAGACCAGCGGCTTCACGAAGGTCGGCGGCGCCAAGCTTGAGGCGGTCGATGTGCGCTTCGTCGCCGCGACCAATCGCGATCCATTGGCGGAGGTCAAGGCCGGACGCTTCCGGGAAGACCTGTACTACCGCCTCCATGTCATCCCGATCCACATGCCGGCGCTGCGCGACCGGGGCGAGGACGTGATGCTGCTCGCCCGGGCATTCCTCCGCGATATGTCGGCGGAGGAGGGGCGGCGCTTCGGCGGCTTCACCGCGGAGGCCGAGCGGATGCTGCTCGACTACCCCTGGCCCGGCAATGTGCGGGAACTGCAGAACGTCATCCGCAATTTAGTCGTCCTGAACGATGCGGACGTCGTCGATGCGGCGATCCTGCGGGCGGCGCTGCCTGCCCTGACCGGCGGATTCGCAGATCGCGATGCATTTGGCGGCGCGGCCCGCGAAAGCCGGCAGGACCGGAGGGCGTCGGGCTCAGGCTATGGCGGCGGCGGCTCGAACGCGCCCATGAGGCCGCCCGACCTGGACGACTTCCCCCTGATGCCGCTCGCGGAAATGGAGCGGCGGTTGATCGATCGGGCCTTGCGTCAGACCGGCCAGAACGTGCCCCGTGCGGCAGCCTTGCTGGAAGTCAGCCCCTCCACGGTCTACCGCAAGCTCCAGCGCTGGGGCATCGACGTCGGCGTCGCCTGACGCGCGCGCGGCCGGGGTCACCGCCCGCCGACCGCGATGCGGTCCGAGAGCGAGCCGAACGTCAACTGCGCCACCGTATCGATTTCCAGAAGCGTGCGCGCCGCCTGGTCGAAAGCCTGGTCGCGTACGGCGACGATCAGCGCCCTGGCTTCGGCCGCCAGGGCCTCTGCCCCAAAGGCTTCGCAGCTTTCCGCCAGCTCGGCGGATTCCTCCTGCAATCGGAACAGGTCTCCCGCCTTCGCGGCGTCCCGAATATCGCCGATGCGATTGCGGCAATCCTCCATCATCGCCTTCAGCAGCGCCGCGATCCGGGCGGGCGGCGCGGCGGAGGCGAGGCCGTCCAGGAACTCGACATCCAGGAAGTTGGCGGCTCGCTGGGCGCGCCTTCGCCGCGCCAGGTCCTTGCGCGTCTGGATGATGGATCGGGCGAAGACGATCGCGAGCAGACCGCTGACCAGGCCAGCGCATCCGAACGCGACAAAGCCGACGCCGATGGCTTCATGCCACGGCGCCGCGACGACGCCATGGGCGATGTCAACCGCTTGCATGTGTGGTCCCACCTTTCAGTGCGAATGGGCCGCCCGGAAGACAGGGCTGCAGGTAAGGGTCAGCAAGAACCAAGCCAGTTAATCCATCAAATGCCGCGCATTGCGGGTAACTGAACGTCAAGCGTCCATCCGCATCCTGTAGGCCTCGATATTGGAAGGGCGACGGCGATGGCGAAGTATCTTGTGACTGGCGGCTGCGGGTTTATCGGGTCGCATTTGGCGGATGCTTTGCTGGCGGCTGGACATGCCGTCCGTATCCTCGACGATCTCTCCACCGGGAGGCTGGCGAACGCGCCGGAAGCGGCGGAACTGATGATCGGCGATGCGGCGGATCCGATCGTCGCCTTCCGCGCGCTTGGCGGCGTCGACGCCTGCTTCCATCTGGCGGCGGTCGCCTCCGTCGAGCGCGCGAACCAGCATTGGCTACAAACCCACCGCGTCAACCTGTCGGCGACGATCGCCCTGCTGGAAGCGGCGAAGGCCCATGGCAAGCTGCCGTTCGTCTATGCGTCCTCGGCCGCCGTCTACGGCGACAACCAGGATGTGCCCCTCGCGGAAACGGCGACGACGCGGCCCTTGACGGCCTATGGCGCCGACAAGCTGGGCTGCGAACAGCATGCCCGGGTCGCCGGCGTCGTGCACGGCGTGCCCACGGCGGGCTTGCGCTTCTTCAACGTCTACGGCGCCCGGCAGGATCCGAAGTCGCCCTATTCCGGCGTGATCTCGATCTTATGCGACCGCATGGCGGCGGGCCAGGGCGTGACGATCTTTGGCGACGGCGGCCAGGAACGGGATTTCATCCACGTCTCCGACGTCGTCGCGCGCCTGATCCAGGCGATGGCAGCGGCCGATTGCTCGGCGCCGGTGTTCAACGTCTGCACGGGGGAGCCGACGACGATCGCGACGCTGGCGGAAGTGATCGCGAACGTCCTCGGCGTTGCGCCCGGCATCGGTTACGGCGCGGCGCGCACCGGCGACATCCGGCGCTCGCTCGGCGATCCCCGCCACACGACGGCGATGCTGGGGGCCCGCCGGGTTCTCAGCCTCGCCGAAGGTCTGGCGCTGACGGCCGCGCCGGCGCGGGAGGCCGTGCGCGCCGCCTGATCGCTCAGGCGGTCGGCGGGTCGCAGACGACCGTCCCCATCTGGCCCGGCGTCGACAGCTCCAGGATGTCGAGGTCGGACGAGCAGCCATATTCGTTGTGCTTCATCCCGCCTGGGATGAACAGCGATTCGCCTGCCTTGACGCGCAGATGATCCCCGGTTTCGAACTCCAGATCGACCCAGCCTTTCAGCACGTAGATGAACTGGCCGTCGCATTCGTGATAGTGCCAGCCCGTCGGCGCGGTCATATCCTTGATCGCCGTCATGGTCTGGGCGCGCAGGACGCCGTTGGAGGCGTCCATTACGCCAAGATCCCGGTACTTGAAGAAATCCCGGCGGCCGGCGACGAAAGGCGCGCTTTCGGCGGTTGCGTGGGCGAGGCGGGGTTTCTTGGCGGTTTGTCCATCGGGCATGTGCGGTTCCTCCTGCATGCGGGGCGTTCGCGCCCCGTCTTGCGTCGAATGCTAGCGCTTTTCAGACGCGCTGTCTCTGCCGTAGGCTTCGCTCAAGCAAGAACGCGCCAAGGGGAAGAATGCCATGCGGATAGTTTGCCAGTTGCCGACCGACGATTGGGCGCGCGTGCGCCGCCGCGCCGCATGGGCCGAAGCGGCGGGCTATGACGGCGTCACCACGTCGGAGCTGGCCCACGATCCGTTCATGCCGCTCGCCATCGCCTCCCAGGCGACGGAGCAGGTCGCGCTCGGCACGTCGATCGCCGTCGCCTTTCCGCGCAGTCCGATGATCGCCGCCAATCTGGGCTTCGATCTGAACGCCCAGTCAGGCGGGCGGTTCGAGCTTGGCCTTGGCTCCCAGGTGAAGGGCCATAACGAGCGCCGGTTCTCGACGCCGTGGACGGCGCCGGTGCCGCGCCTTCGCGAATACGTGGAAGCGATCCGGGCGATCTGGCGCTGCTGGGAATACGGCGAGAAGCTGAAATATGAGGGCGAGCACTACCAGATCACCCTGATGACGCCGGAATGGTCGCCGAAGAAGGCCGGCTTCGCGCCGCCGCCGATCAGTCTGGCCGCTGTCGGCCCGCACATGCTGAAGATGGCGGGGCGCGTCGCGGACGGCGTGCGCCTGCACGGCTTCTGCACCCGCAAGTATATCGAGAATGTCTGCATGCCGAAGGTCGAGGAGGGCATGGCGCTTTCCGGGCGCAAGCGGGAAGCGCTGGAGGTTTCGGGCGGCGGATTCATCGCGACCGGCCCCGATGCGGCGGCCGTTCAGGAGAAGCTCGATTGGGTGCGCTACCGGGTCGGCTTCTACGGCTCCACCCGCACATATCTGCCGGTCTTCGAGCAGCATGGCCTGGAGGAGCTTGGCCTGAAGCTGCACAAGCTTTCGGTCGAGGGCAAATGGAGCGAGCTCGCGAGCCATGTCTCGGACGATGTCGTCCGCCTGTTCGCCGCCGTCGGCGACTATGACGATCTGCCGAGGGCCGCCGCCGAGCGCTATGGCGGCGTCGTCGATACGCTCCGCCTGGACCTGCCGGACGATATCGATCCCGATCAGCACAAGGACCTGATCGCCAGGCTGAAGGCGATCCCGAGCCGGTTCGAGGCGTTTCAGACCGCGGCTTAGATCAAACCAATCTTGGGCGAAATCGCCTAAGATTGGCTAATTTGATCGATATCATAGAGTTAGCTTATGGCGCCGTCAGGCGTTCGCGCCTGGCGGCGGCCTGCATCAGGAAGATGCCGCCGAGGATCATGGCGGCGCCGACGAACTGGCCGGCGCGCAAGGTTTCGCCGAGCAACAGGAAAGCCGCGGCGATGGTCGCGACCGGCTGCAGGTTGTTCAGGACGCCGCTCCGCTCCGCCCCGATCGCGGGCAGGGCGACATAGAGCAGCGGGATCGAGCTAGCCTGCATCGCCGCCGCCGCCAGAAGCCCCGCCCAGCCGCTCGCGCCCGTCGGCAGCGGCGGCCCGCCGACGGCGACCGCAGCGCCGGTCAGCCCGAGCGCGGCGACGAACGCCATGTGCGTGATGGTGACGACCGGGTCTTGCCCGGCCAGCTTTCGCGAGACCCAGGTGATGTTAATGGCGCAAAGCACGCCCGCTGCGAGGCCGAGCGCTACGCCGCGCGGGTCGAGGTTGGAGAACTGCACGCCCAGCATGACGGCGAGGCCGGCAAAGGCGATCGCGACCGCCGCGAGCTTCAGGGGACTGGGCGGGCGGCGGTCGAGGCCTGCCGCGATCAGGGTCGTCAGCGGCGGGTAGACAAAGAACAGCAAGGCCGCGACCGGGGCTGGAATGAACTCGGCGGCGGCGATATTGCCGTAGAACATGTAGGCCATCAGCGCGCCCGCCCCAAGGCAGTGCAGCCAGATGCGGCGCGGCAGGATCAGGCGCCGACCCGTCGCCTCGCAGAAGATCAGCAGCAGCAGCACCAGGAGCCATGCCCTGGGCAGGGCGATCGAGAGGCCGTTGGCGCCCTCCTCATAGGCGAAGCGCGCGACGGCGATGGCGCTGCCCAGACCGACCGAGCCGATCAGCGCCAGCCCGAGGCCGACGGTTTCGCCGACAGCGCCGCGATGGGTTGACATGATGGTGAAGTCCCTGTGCGCTGTCGGGTCTCGTCGGATGCGCGAGCGTGAACTATCCTCGCGCCGTCGCGTTGCAGTCAAAGGCAGGGGAGCCCGGTATCATGATCCATCTCTATAGCTGGAATACGTCGAACGGCAAAAAGATCTCCGTCATGCTGGAAGAGCTTGGCATGGCGTATGAATTCCATCCGATCAACATTTCCAAGGATGAGCAGTTTCACCCGGATTTCCTGAAGATCAGCCCGAACAACCGCATCCCGGCCATCGTCGATACGGACGGCCCGGACGGCAAGCCGATCAGCGTGTTCGAATCCGGCGCAATCCTGATCTACCTCGCCGAAAAAGCCAAAAGCCCCTTGCTCCCCTCCGATCCGCGCAAACGCATGCAGACCCTGGAATGGCTGATGTGGCAGATGGGCGGCCTGGGGCCGATGCAAGGTCAGGCGCATCACTTCCGCCGCGCCGCCAAGGAACAGGTGCCCTACGGCATCAAGCGCTACACCGACGAGACCAACCGCCTCTACGGCGTCCTGAACAAGCAGCTTGCCGGCAAGGATTATATCGTCGGCGATATCTCGATCGCGGACATCGCCTGCATCGGCTGGATCAGCCGTTGGGAATGGGTCGATATCGATTGGGCGCAATACCCGAACCTGAAAGCCTGGTTCGACCGGATGATGGCCCGCCCCGCCGTCGCCAAGGGCATGGACATCCAGGCGGTCTGACGCGCCCATGGCCGACCGGCCCGCGCCCGGCGATCAGACGCACGATCCTGCGGCCGCGCCGGCCGAGGGATCGGCCCGCTTCTATGCGGACCTGGAAGCGTTCGCGGACTTCGGCGGCTTCAGCGACCTCAGGTCCTATACCGCCTTGCCGGACGACTGGACGGTGCTCGCGTCCGATGTCGTCGGCTCGACGGAGGCGATCGACGCCGGCAAGTACAAGCAGGTCAACATGGCCGGCGCCGCGACGATCATGGCGGTCCTGAACGCCATCGGGGATGTGGATGCGCCCTATGTGTTCGGCGGCGACGGCGCGCTGATCGCCGTGCCGTCCGCGGTCGCGCCGGCCGCGACGGACGCGATGGCGCGGACCGCCGGCATGGTCAGGACCGTGTTCGATCTGACTCTCCGGGTCAGTGCCTTTCCGGCGGCGGCGCTCAGGGATCTCGGTGGGGACGTGCGGGTCCGCAAGTTCGCCCTCGGCCGGAGCGCCCGGCTCGCGATGTTCGCGGGCGACGGCGTGCAGCTTGCCGAAGCTTTGTTGAAGGACCCCGACGCCGGCGCGCCCTTCCGCCTTGAGCCAAGCGACGAGCCGGCGGATGTGGAAGGACTCTCCTGCCGGTGGGAGCCGCTCAAGCCGACGAAAGGCGTGATGGTGACGGTGATGGCGCAATGCGTGCGCGCCGATGCCGCCGGGGAGGATCTGGCGGCGCTTCGCCATCGCATGCAGGCGGTGCTGGGCGGCGATGAAACCGGCTCCGCGCCGGCCAGCGACCAGTCTCTCATGTTCCGATGGCCGCCGAGCGGCCTGAAGTTCGAAGCCCTGGCTCGCGCCGGCCGGCGGCAGTTCTGGACCACATATCTGCCCTTGCTGCTGCAATCTCTGGCCCAGGGCTGGGCCCAGAAGTTCCGCCGGAAGATCGGCGGCTATGACGCGCCGGCCTACCGTCGGGAAATGATCGCCCAGACGGATTTCCGCAAATTCGACGGCCTGTTGCGCATGGTGCTCGACGTTACGCCGGCGACCGCCGACGCCATGGAGGCAATGCTGCAATCGGAACATCGGGCCGGCCGCGTCGCTTATGGCATGCACCGGGCGGACGCGGCCTTGATGACCTGCCTGGTGTTCGATCTCGCCGCCGCCGATCATGTGCACTTCATCGACGGCGCCAATGGCGGCTTCGCGCTGGCCGCCCGGCAGTTCAAGCAGCAATTGACGGCGCTGGCGTAGTTCAGCCCGGGCCCGGTTCGGCCAGCGGATGCTTTTCCAGGACCAGGGATTTCAGGCGCTCGTCCAGGACGTGGGTATAGATTTCGGTCGTCGAGAGATCGGCGTGGCCCAGTAGTTCCTGGACCGCGCGAAGGTCGGCGCCGTGCGCCAGGAGATGCGTCGCGAACGCATGGCGCAGCACATGCGGCGAGACGCGGGCGGGGTCGATGCCGGCCCGGATCGCCAGATCGTCCAGCATCTGGCCGATGCGCCGGCGGGAGAGGCGGCCGTCCTTGCCGCTGGAGGGAAAGAGCCAGGGCGAATCCGGGTCGCCGCCGGCGAAGGCCTGCCGGTCCGGCGCATAGGCCTGGAGCGCTTCGGCGGCGGCCCGCCCGAGCGGCACCAGGCGGTCCTTGGCGCCCTTGCCGGTCACGATCATCGCGCCCTTCGCCTGCAGCGCCGATACGGGAAGCGCCGCCAGTTCGGAGACCCGCAGGCCGGTCGCATACAGCAATTCCACAAGCGCCAGCAGGCGCCGGCCATGGCGGCCCGACGTCGCCTGAGCAGCGTCAAGCAGCGCCTCGACCTCGGCTTCGGTCAGGAATTTCGGCAAGGACCGCGGCAGGCGGGGGCCGTCGATCGCCGCCGTCGGATCGTCGCCGCGCACCCCTTCCAGCAGCAGGAACTGGAAATACTGGCGCAGCGCCGAAAGCCGGCGGGCGCCGGTGCGCGGGCTGAACCCGGCCGCCGCGAGGCCGGCCAGATACCGGTCGATATCGCCGGCGACGGCGTCATCCAGCGCGATCGGCTGGAGGGCGTCGGCGGCGCTCTCCAGGTCGCGGCGATAAGCCAGGATGGTGTTGCGGGCGGCGCCGCGCTCTGCCGCCAGCATTTCAAGGAACGCCTCAAGGTGATGGCGGCGGGCCATGGCGCTTAGAGGCCGCCGACCAGGGCCGCCTCCGTCGCGAGCAGGCGGGCTTCGTCTGTCAGGCCGACAAGGTCGAATGCGGCGGCGGCGCGCGCCAGCCGGAAGGCCGGTTTGCCCGCGGCCTCGCCTTCGACGAGCAGGACGGCGCGCAGGATGGCCTCGCCGAGCCGGCCGTCGGCGGCTGCGGTCTCCAGCGGCAGGGCGCTCAGCGCGGGAACCGCGTCGTCGGCCTTGAATGCATGGGCGGCGCCGGCGAGGCCGGGCGGGACCGACAGGCCGATGGCGGCGCGCAGGTCCGCCAGCAGCGCCGTCCGCTCGGCGGCCAGTTCCGGCTGGGCGCCGTTGATCGCGCCGAGCCAGCGCACGACCGCCGCCGGATCGAAAGGCTTGGCGTCCTGCCCTTTGGCGAGCGCGATCGCCTGCCGCAACAGCGTCGCGGCTTCCGGCGCGCCCGGGACGGCATGGCCGGCGTCGATGGCGGCGAGCCAGCGTTCCGCGCCGCGCGGTTCGGCCGCCGCCAGCAGGCCGCGGGCGACGCGGCCGGCGATGTCCGGGCCGCTCGCCAGCGCCAGTAGGCCTTGCAGGATCGGCCGGGCCAGTTCCGCCGTGGTGAAGGCCGAGCCTTGCTGGGCGCCGGCCTCCAGCAGGCGCGCGACGGCCAGGGCGCGGTCGGCGCCGGGGTCGGCCGCGGCGGCTGCGGCATAGAGGCGGGCGATTTCGGCCGCCGGGTCTTTCGATGGCTTGGCGGTCGCGCCGACGGCGAGAAAGAGTTGCCTTGTGGCCTCGAGGTCGGCCGCATTCGCCTGAAGCGTCCGCCAGGCCGCATCCCGGCGAAGCGCCAGATCGGTTTCCGGCGCGAAGGCGATCAGGCGTTCGGACGCGACCGCGAAGGGGTCGTCAGAAAGCGGCGGCAATGCTTTCGGCGCGACATTGACCGTCGTCATCATTGCGAGATGCACAGGCGTCGGCGCTTTCAGCCTGGCGACATCCGGCCCCGGCGCCGTGGCGGCGCCGGTCGCCATATCGAGCAATTGGTAATAGGCGGGATCGGGCGTTTTCTCCTGTTCCGCCAGCAGGGCGGCGACGAGATCGGCGCGGCCGCGGTCGCCGGCAAGCGCCTCGCAGAACGCCGATACCTTGGCGAAGTCGGTCGCGCTGGCGTGGCCCCTGCGGTTGCTCGCGACCGAGCAGGCGCCGGATTTGTCGAGCGCGAGCAAGGCGGCGTTCATCAGAAGCAGGTCGCTCGCCTCGGTCCGGGCGGCGCGGGGCACGGCGCCCATCAGCCTGGCGGAGAGATCGGCCTGCCCCATGCGCAACAGGGCGGCGGCGCGGGTTTCGGCGAAGCCGGGCACGGTCGCCGCGCCCTCCGGCGGCGGGGCCGCGACGGCGAGGACGCGGCGCGTCAGTTCGGCCAGGGTCGGGGATTTGATGCGGGCGGGCAATCTGGCGATCAACCGCGCCATCTCCGCCCGGTCGGACCCGGCCCAGATGCCGGCCGGAAGGTCGGCGGCGGAGGGATCGAGCGCGCCGGCGGCGGCTGGATCGAGCTCGGCGTCGAGCGAGAGGGTCCGGATGGACGTTTCTGCGGCGGCCGGCAGCGCTTCAGCCGCCAGCGCGCTAACCCAGAGCGCCAGCGCGGCGAGCGCCGGACGGGCGGCTCGGCTAATCGGGAAAGCGCGCATTCGGAATGACTTTCTTGACGGTGGAGGTCGGCGCCGGGATATCCCAATAAGCAAGGAAGATGGCGCCGCCCAGAGAGACCACGATCAATGCCGCCACCAGAAACCCGAAAAAACGGCCAAGCACGTACTCGCTCCCCATCGCGTGGCGTGACGCCTCTGCTATAACGCGCCCCAACCATGGCGATTCGATGGCGAAATGTCGAGGCAGAATGGCAGAGACTGCACAGCCGCCGACCCAGGCCAACAAGCTGACCAGGACCGTTGTTCTGGTCGGCATGATGGGGGCCGGCAAGAGCACGATTGGACGACGCTTGGCGCAGCGCCTGGGCGCGCCGTTCGTCGATGCCGATCATGAGATCGAAGCCGCCGCCGGCCTTTCGATCCCGGATATCTTCCGCACGCTTGGCGAGGCGGCGTTCCGGGACGGCGAGCGGCGGGTGATCGCGCGCCTGCTGGACGATCCGCCGCACGTGCTGGCCATGGGCGGCGGCGCTTTCGTCGATCCGGACACCCGCGCCGCGACGAAGGCCAAGGCGATTTCGATCTGGCTGAGTACTGATGTCGACACGCTCTTCCGCCGGGTCGCGCGCCGCGCCAACCGGCCGATGCTGTTTGTCGACGATCCAAGAGCGCAACTGGAAAAGCTGCTTATCGAGCGGACGCCGTCCTACCGCGAGGCCGATATCGTCGTCGCGGGCGGGGACGCCCCGCCGGACGCGGCGGCGGCCGACGCCGAGGCCAAGCTCCTGGCGTTCGGCGTATTGCAACGGGTGGCTGAATAATGGCGATGACGACCGTGCCGGTGGATCTGGGATCGCGCCGCTATGACATACTGATCGGCCCCGGCCTCCTGGCGGATGCCGGGACGCATCTCCGCGCGGTCCTGAAGCATGATCGCCTTTTGGTGATCGCGGACGCCGCCGTCGCCCGCCTGCACTGGCCGGTCCTCGACGCCAGCTTGCGGGCGGCCGGGTTCCGGGCCGACCTTCTGGAAACGCCTCCGGGCGAAGCCAGCAAGGGCTTTTCCGTCTTCGCCGGATTGCTTGAACAGGCCCTGGCGCTCGGGATCGACCGGCGGACGACGGTCGTGGCGCTCGGCGGCGGCGTGACGGGCGATCTTGCGGGCTTCGTCGCGGCTGTATTGTTGCGCGGCCTCGATTTCGTGCAGATCCCGACGACGCTCCTCGCCCAGGTCGACAGCTCCGTCGGCGGCAAGACCGCGATCAACGCCAAGGCCGGCAAGAACCTGGTCGGGGCCTTTCACCAGCCGAAGCTGGTGCTGGCCGATCTCGACGTGCTCAAGACCCTGCCGCGCCGGGAACTGCTCGCGGGCTTCGCGGAAGTCTTGAAATACGGCCTGATCGACCGTCCGGCGTTTTTCGACTGGCTGCTCGAGCATGGCCCGGCCGCGCTCGCGGGCGACAGCGCCCTGCTGGGGGAGGCGGTAGCGGAGTGCTGCCGGGCCAAGGCGGCGGTGGTGCAGGCGGATGAACGGGAGGAAGGCCAGCGCGCGCTCCTCAATCTCGGCCATACCTTCGGCCATGCTTTCGAGGCCGAGGCCGGGTATGACGGCGGCTTGCTGCACGGCGAGGCGGTCGCGATCGGCATGGCGCTCGCGTTCCGGCATTCGGCGCGGCTCGGCCTGTTGCCGCAGGCAGAGGCGGAGTCCGTCGCCGCGAGCCTTGCGGGCTTCGGCCTGCCGGTCCGGCCCGATCTCTCCGGCAATCGTCCAATCTCATCGGCCGAGACCTTGCTCGCGCGGATGCGGAAGGACAAGAAGGCGCTGGATGGTAAGGTGACGCTGATCCTGGCGCGGGGCGTCGGTCAGGCGTTCGTGGCGCGGGACGCCGACGCCGGCCCGATCCTGGAGACCTTGACGGAGGCATTGCAGCCGTGAGCGAGACCGAGCTCGCAGAATTAAGCACTATCGACTGGGGCTTCTGGCTTTCGGTCGTCGCCATCCTGTTCCTGCTGCTGCTGTCGGCGTTCTTTTCCGGGTCCGAAACCGCGTTGACCGCCGTATCCCGGCCGCGCATGCACCATCTGGCGCGCCGGGGCGACCGGCGGGCGGCCATGGTGCGGAAGCTCAGCGAGCGGCGTGAGGCGCTTCTGGGGGCGCTGCTGCTTGGCAATAATCTCGTCAACATCCTTGCGGCCTCGATCGCGACCAGCGTGCTGATCCGGCTCTTCGGGGAAGCCGGGGTCGCCTACGCGACGCTTGGCATGACGTTCCTGATCCTGGTGTTCGCGGAAGTGTTGCCGAAAACCTTCGCGATCAATCATCCAGACCGTTCGTCGCTGGCGGTCGCGCCGGTCGTCCGGATTGTGGTCGCCGCCCTCGCGCCGATTTCGATGGCGGTGCAATGGATCGTCGCCAAGGTGCTGCGGGTCCTGGGCGAACGGCCGAACGTCGAAAGCCGCAAGGTCGAAATCGAGGAGCAGCGCCAGGAGGCGCTCCGCGGCGCGATCGAACTCCACCATCACGGCGACGACACCGAAACCCAGGCGGAACGCCAGATGCTGAAAAGCATTCTGGAGCTCGGCGACCTGGACATCGGCGATATCATGACCCATCGCCGCAATGTCGCGATGGTCGATATCGAGCGTCCGGCGGCGGAGATCGTCTCCGAAGTCCTGGCCAGCCCCTATACCCGCATCCCCGTCTGGCGCGAGACGCCGGAAAACATCGTCGGCGTGCTCCACGCCAAGGCGTTGCTGCGCGCCGTGCAGGCGGCCGGCACCGACGCCGGGCAGATCAGCATCGCCGACGTCGCGTCGGCGCCCTGGTTCGTGCCGGATTCGACCACGGCGCTCGATCAGTTGCATGCCTTCCGGCGCCGGCGCGAGCATTTCGCCGTCGTCGTCGACGAGTATGGCGCGTTCATGGGGATCGCGACGCTTGAGGACATCCTGGAAGAAATCGTCGGCGACATCGACGATGAGCATGACGTGCCGCTGCCGGGCGTGCGCCGCCAGGCCGACGGCAGCTTGATCGTGCCCGGCGCCACCGCCATCCGCGACCTGAACCGGGAATTCGACTGGCTGCTGCCCGACGATGACGCGACGACCCTCGCCGGCCTGATCATGCATGAAGCGCGCTTGCTGCCGGAAGCCGGGCAAACCTTCGAGTTCCATGGTTATCGCTTCCAGATCCTGCGCCGCCTGCGCAACCAGATCGCCCAGATCCGCGTGACCCCGCCGAAGCGCAAGATCGGCGGCGATGACTGAACCGAACGCCGCCTACAAGGCGCTCGAAGCTGCCTTTGGCCGGGCGATCCGGATCGAGGAAGCCGCCGGCTGGCTGCATTGGGACCAAAGCGTCACCATGCCGCCTGGCGGCGCGGAGGCGCGCGGCGAACAGGCGGCGGCGCTGGCCGAAACCGCTCATGCAATTGTCGCTGCCCCAGCGCAAGGGGAGCGCCTGGCGGCGGCCGATGCCGGCGACGACCCGTGGGCTCAGGCGAATTTACGGGAAATGCGTCGCCGCCATGCGGCCGCGACGGCGATCCCGGCGGATCTCGTCGGCGCGCTCGCCCGCGCCCAGTCGAAGGCCGAAACCGCCTGGCGCGGCGCCCGCGAGGCCAGCGACTTCCAGGCGGCGTTGCCGAGCTTCGCGCCTCTGGTCGCGTTGTCGCGGGAAGAAGCATCGGCGCTGGGCGGCGCGCTCGCCCTCGGCCCTTATGACGCGTTGCTGGATCAGTACGATCCCGGCCGGCGCGCGGCGGATATCCAGCCGGTGTTCGATCGCCTGAAGGTCTTCCTTGCCGATGCGATCCCGGCGATCGTCGACCGGCAGGCGGACTGGCCGGCCGATGCGCCGATCCGTGCGCCGGCTTCGGCCCAGCGCGAAGCCGGCGTCGCGCTCCTCCGGGCGATCGGCTTCGACTTTCATCATGGCCGGCTGGATGACAGCTTGCACCCGTTTTCGACCGGCACGCCGGAAGATTCCCGCATCACAGCGCGCTGGGACGAGAACGACGCCCTGTCCGGCATGATGGCGGTGCTCCATGAAGCTGGCCATGCCGCCTATACCCGAGGCCAGCCCCTGGCCTGGCGCGGCCAGCCGGCTGGGGACGCGGCAGGCATGACCGCCCATGAAAGCCAGTCCCTGACTTACGAGATGCAGGCCGGCCGCACCCACGGCATGTCGGCTTTCCTCGCGAGCTTGCTGCGGGAGATCGCGCCGCGGTCCCGGGTCACGGTCGATAGCGTCGAGCGTTCGCTGCTCCGCGTCGCGCCGGGCTATATCCGCGTCGAGGCGGATGAGGCCACATATCCCCTGCATGTCATCATGCGCTTCGAGATGGAGCAGGGCCTGATCGCCGGCGACCTGGCGCCTGCCGACCTGCAGGAGGCCTGGAACGCCCATGTGGAGGACGATCTCGGCCTGCCGGCGCCGGACGACCGGGACGGCTGCTTGCAGGACATTCACTGGTTCGACGGCGCGTTCGGCTATTTTCCCACATACACCCTGGGCGCGCTCGCCGCGGCGCAGCTTTACCGGACGGCCGCTGCCGACCTTGGCCGGGACGCCCTGGAAGCCGCGTTTCAGCAGGGCGATTACAGCAGCTTGACCGGCTGGATGCGGGACCGCATCCACGCCAAGGGCTGCCTCTATCCCTCAAGCGACGCGCTGCTGGCGGCCGCGACCGGCTCAGCCCTGTCGGCGGATGCGTTCGAGGCGCATATCCGCGAGCGCTATCTGGGCCGCGGCTGACCGGCTTGGGCTGCTAAATTTCGGCTCAGGTCTTGTAGTCGGGTTCCTCGCGGTCGAGCTTGGCGATCTGGCCGGGCCAGTCGCGGCTGACCGTCGCCTTGCCGTGGCGCTCCTCCAGCTTGTCCGACGTGCCCTGGCGAACAGCTTCGGACGGCAGCACGATCGGGCGGCCGGTCGCTTTCGAGATCGCCATAGCCTGAAGCTGCGAGGCGCAGGATTTCTCCAGCGCGAACAGGTTGCGCCAGGCTTCCGGCACGCTCCGCCCACAGCAGAGCAGGCCGTGGTTGCGCAGGATCATGTTGTTGTTGGTCCCGAGATCCTGCACCAGCCGTTCCCGCTCGTCGAGGTTCGTCGCGACCCCCTCCCAGTCGTGATAGGAGAGCCGGTTATGGAAGCGGAGCGAATGCTGCGTCATCGGCAGCAGCCCGACCTTCAGGCAGGAAACGCCCATGCCTGCGACCGTGTGCGTATGGGCGACGCAGACCAGGTCCTCGCGCGCCATGTGGATCGCGGAATGGATGGTGAAGCCCGCCGGATTCACGGCGAAGCCATTGTCGAGCACGATATTGCCGTCGACATCGATCTTGACGAGGTTCGACGCGGTCACCTCTTCGAACAGCAGGCCATAGGGATTGATCAGGAAGTGATGCTCCGGCCCGGGCGCGCGCATCGAGAAATGGGTGCCGCCGAGATCGGTCATGCCGTGGCGCGCCGCGAGGCGATAGAGGGCGGCGAGCTCGACGCGGGCCTCCCATTCCTCGGGCGATACGGCGGCTTTGACGTCAATGGTCGGTAGCGGTTGCGATAGGTCGAGCGGCATGGGTCTTGGTCTCCGGCGGTCGGACAGGGGGGCGAGCGGCGCTTGGGGCCCTCAGGCTCAGTGCATGAAGCTGTCGTCTTCGCGGGCGAGCAGGCGCAGCGAGGATTCCCAGGCGTCGAGGCGGTCGCCCGCGCCCGGCTTCGCCAGCATGCGCTGGAACATGCCGCGCGTGCGGTCGCAAAGTTCCTCCGAAGGCACGACCAGTTCCGCGCCGGTCGCTTCCACGGCCAACTGGGTCTGGCAGCATTTCTCGAGATTGTAGAGCAACGCCCAGGCGGCGCGGATGGTCGGCCCGCAGGTCAGCAGCCCGTGATTTTCCAGCAGCATCGCGTCATGGCCGGCAAGATCGCGCTGCAGGCGGGCGCACTCGTCCGCATCGTCGGCGATGCCCTCATAGGGGTGGCTGGCGAGGTTCTTGTAGAAGCGCATGTGCTTTTGCGTCAGCGGCGTCAGTCCGCCTTCGACGCTAGAGACCGCCATGCCGGCGATCGTATGGGTATGGGCCGTGCACATTACGTCCGGCCGACCGGAAAGCACGGCGGAATGGATGGTGAAGCCGGCGGCGTTCACCGGCCAGGGACCATCGGACAGCACGTCGCCTTCCATGTTGACCTTGATCAGGGAGGAGGCGGTGATTTCGTCGAACAGCACGCCATAGGGATTGATCAGGAACTGGTCGGGATGGCCCGGCACGCGGGCGGAGATATGGGTCCCGACCAGATCGTCCATGCCATGCTTCGGGATCAGGCGGTAGAACGCGGCCAGCTCGATGCGGGTCTGCCATTCCTCTGGCGACACCTGGGCTTCAATGGAAGGAAGACTTGCTGCGTCGAGCGCCATGGGACATCTCCTGATCGGGCGGAACGGGACTTTGATCTGATCGTATCGGAGCAAATACTATACGGCTTTTCCGATCCGTCCATATGTCGCGCCAAGCAGAAGCCTGGCGTCGTTGGACGCGCAGGCGCCTCTGCCCGGCGATCCTCCCCGATGGCAATATTCCAGTTTGTGATAAAATCGTGCGATTTGCTTGTATTGGCGCTTGACATGTCTATAATTCGCTTGAGGCGATCGCGCTGAGTTCTGGCGCAGGGTGCCGAAATGGGGCGGCGCGCTGGCGTTGGAGCGCTACGTCGTAGTCGATAGCTACGGCGTCTGGGCGGTTTGTTTCGCGATCTGTCTGGCGGGGAGCGCTTGGGGGCGCGCTGTGCCAGGTTGCGTCCGGACCCCGGCCAGGAAGGCCCAGGCTATGACCGTTGTGACCGGCTCGGATTGGGCGTCATTTACGGACCTTGATTTCGGCGGCGGCGCCATGGCGCCCCTCCAGGTCGCTGTGATCGGCGGGAGCGCGCGCGATCATGCGGCGCTGCGGAGCTTGCTTGCCGATGCCGGCTTCTCCGAGGCCGCCGTCAAGCGGCTGCCCAATATCAACTGCGCCGCCGTATGGCTGGCGGCGCACTTGCCGGAAATCATTATTGTCCAGGACTCCGCGCTTCGGGGCGGCGAGCGCGCGGCGTTGCAGGATCTGTTGACGACGAGCGCGCCGCTGGCGCCCGTGATCGTCCTGACCCGGGCCCGGCCGGCAAGCGCCGCCCGCCCGCCGCCGCCGCTGATCCAGGAGAACGCGGCCTGGGACAGTCTCGACTGGTCCAGCCTGGATGCTGAGAGCTTGCGACGGGCGATTCGCTACGCCCGTCTGGGCTTCCGGGCCGAGCAGGTCTTGCGGGAAAGCGCGCGCCGCCTGGCCGCCGCCGCGCGCCTGGCGGAGGATGCCCATTCCGCCAAGTCGGCGGTCATGGCGGAATTGCATCACACGTTCCGAACGCCCTTGAACGCGATCCTGGGCTTCTCCGACATCCTGCGCGACGCTGGCCTCTCGCCTGAGCTCTCGCAACGGGCGCGCGCCTATGCGGACGATATCTTCGAGTGCGGCGAAACGCTGCTCAACCTCCTTGAAACCGTCATGGACGGCGAAAAACTGGCGGCGACCCGTCGGACGCCGGACGATGAGCACTTTCTGCTTGGGCCGGAGATCGAAGCCGCCCGACGCCGCGTCGGGCAAACCCTGACGCTGCGCCGGATCACGGTGGCGGCGGCGCCGGATCTCGCGACCGTATGGCTAAGAGCCTGACCGAAAAGTGTTTGAGCGATATCAGCAGGTTGTGATTCACCG
>CALAHN010000145.1 GCA_937891825.1 uncultured Alphaproteobacteria bacterium | reverse complement strand
CCGTCGGGACCGCCGATCCGGCTTGCGGGCATCGGCGCGGGCGGCGCGGCCGCGCAGCCGGTGGCCGGGGCGCTGTTCGCCCAGTTCGGGCAGGGCGAAGGCGTCTACTCGCGCGGCTGGGTCTATGTCGCTTCGGCGGCGGCGGAGGTCTTTGCGCCCTCTGACGGGCGCGTCGCCTATGCCGGGCCGTTCAAGGGCTACGGCAACGTCGTGTTAATCGCCAACGGCGAAAGCTATCACACATTATTGACCGGGCTCGGAACCCTTGATGTTACTGCGGGAGACTGGGTTTTGCAGGGCGAGCCGGTCGGCGCCTTGCCAAAGTCATCCTCCGGCGGGGCTTCCGGGGGCGACAGGCCTAAGCTATATGTAGAGGTCCGTAAAAATGGCGAACCCGTCGACCCCGCCTCCTGGTTCGTCCGACCGACCTAACCGACACAAAGGATGCCCGCGCGCCATGCGAACCCTACTGATCGCCGCCGCCGCCGCCGTCACAGGCCTCATCGGCGCCGGCGCCGCCAGCGCCCAGTCGACTTCCGGCGGCGCGGCGGACACCTACAAGCAACTGGAATTGTTCGGCACGGTGCTGGAGCGTATCCGAGCCGACTATGTCGAGGAGGTCAAGGACGAAGAGCTGATCAAGGCGGCCATCAACGGCATGCTGACCTCCCTCGATCCCCATTCTTCCTATCTCGACGAGGATGACCGCAAGCGCCTGGATGTCGATACCAAAGGCGAATTCGGCGGCCTCGGCATCGAGGTCACGATGGAAGGCGGCTACGTCAAGGTCGTGTCGCCGATCGACGAAACGCCGGCCGCGAAAGCCGGCATTCAGCCGAACGACCTGATCATTTCGCTCGACGGCAAGAGCGTGCGCGGCATGGCCTTGACCGATGCGGTCGAGATCATGCGCGGCAAGGTCGGCGAAAAGATCGTGCTGACGATCCGCCGCGGCGACGATGCGCCGTTCGACGTCGAACTGGTGCGCGACGTCATCAAGGTCAGCCCCGTGCGCTCCCGAGTCGAAGGCAAGATCGGCTATGTGCGGATCACCAGCTTCAACCGCCAGACGGAAGAAAACCTGGTCAAGGCGGTCGAGACCCTGAAGACCGACATCGGCGAGAACCTTCAGGGCTACATTCTGGACCTCCGCAACAATCCCGGCGGGCTGCTCGATCAGGCGATCGCGGTGTCGGACGCCTTCCTGGACCAGGGCGAAATCGTTTCCACCCGCGGCCGCGACAAGGAAAAGGCCCAGCGCTATAACGCCGAGCCAGGCGATATCATCGACGGCATGCCGCTGGTGGTGCTCATCAACGGCGGCTCGGCCTCGGCTTCGGAAATCGTCGCGGGCGCGCTGCAGGATCATGGCCGCGCCATCCTTGTCGGCCAGCGCAGCTTCGGCAAAGGCTCCGTGCAGACGGTGCAGCGCATCCCCGGCCATGGCGCCATGCGCCTGACCATCGCCCGGTATTACACGCCGTCCGGCATCTCCATCCAGGCCAAGGGGATCGAGCCTGACATCAACGTGCCGCCGGCCCGTGTCGAGGCGATCGATGTGACCACGCGCCGCCGCGAGGCCGATCTCGATCGCGCGCTCGATAAGGTCGAGCCGGACGCCGACAAGACCGCCCCCGAGGCGCCGGCGGAAGTCCCGAAAACCCGCGCCGAGCGGGAGGCCGAAGCCGCGGCCCAGGATTACCAGTTGATCCGGGCGCAGGACATTATTCACGGCATCGCCCTGTATCGTAAGGCGACGACGGCGAAATAGGCCGGCGGGGACGCCCAGGCGGACCGCAGGCGGACGGGGAGGCGATGCAAGCGCGTGGCGTAATCCTGGCGTGGGTCGCCGTGCTGCTGCTTCTGGCGGCGGCCATCGTCTACGCCCAGGTTAAATTCGACGGCGTGCTGAGCGCTGGCGTCGGGCCGGCGGGCCATGCCGCCTCAGGCGCGATGATCGCGCCCGATGCAGGCGCCAGGGCGCCGGCGACCGGCGTCGTCGCCGACGGTCCCGGCTCCGACGCGGCGAACCCTTCGGCCCCCGGCGGCGGGCGCGATGGCAGCCAGCCGGCGGCGGATCGCCCGCCCGCCCCGGCCATCCCTCCGCCGCTGGCCAGCGCGCGGGAGCAAGCGCAACAGCCGCCCGCGACTTCTGTCGGACCGCCGCCTCGAACCGCGTTTGCGGTCCCGCATCGGGCCGACGACGGCAAGCCGAAGATTGCGATCATCATGACGGAGATCGGCCTGGCGCGCGCCCGCTCCCGGCAGGCGATCGACCGGTTGCCCGCCGGCGTCACCTTCGCGGTCATGGCCTATGCGCCGACGCCCAAAGAATGGCTCGACGAAGCGCGCGCAGCCGGCCATGAGACCCTGCTGGCGATTCCGATGGAGCCGATCGATTATCCGCGCTTCGATCCAGGGCCGGAGCCCTTGCTGATCGACCTGGAAGATCTTGAGAATCTTGCCCGCTTCGACCGCGCCGTCTCGAAGGCGTCGGGCTTTGTCGGCGTGCTCGGCCATATGGGGTCGCGCTTCCTGTCGGACCCGGACCGGACCCGCCCGATCCTGGCGGCGGCCCAGGACCGCGGCCTGATCTTCATCGATCCCCGCTCCGGACCGGACAGCACGGTGGCGAAGCTGGCGGGGCCGCTGAACCTGCATGTCGGGCTGAACGATCGGTTTGTCGATGCGCCGCCCTCCAGGGCCGATATCGAAGCCCGCCTGAAGGATCTCGAGACGCTGGCGCAGCAGCACGGCCATGCCATCGGCATCGCCACCCCCTATCCTGTATCCATCGAACAGATTAGGACTTGGGCGGAAGGCTTGGCCGAGCGCGGCCTGACCTTGGCGCCGATTTCGGCGATCGCCCGGATTCCGCAGTAGTAGAGAGGCCGATACAGCATGGCGAGCCAATTGCCGCCTGACGTCGATCGCGGCTATCGGCCCTGCGTCGGGCTGATGATCGCAGCCCCAGGGCGCGGCATCTTTATCGGCCGGCGCGTCGGCGTGTCCGGCGGCTGGCAGATGCCCCAGGGCGGCATTGACGCCGGGGAGACGCCCGAAGCCGCCGCCATGCGGGAATTGACCGAGGAAACCGGCCTTGCCGACGCCGCGATCGTGCAGGCGCATCCGGACTGGCTGAACTACGATCTGCCCGATTGGGCGCTTGGCCGCCGCTGGCGCAGCCGTTGGATCGGCCAGACCCAGAAATGGTTCCTGTTGCGCTATGACGGCCCCGATTCCAGTATCGATCTGGAACGGCATCAGGCCGAATTCGAAGATTGGCGCTGGGCCAAAACTAACGAGGTTCTGGCCTTGATCGTCGATTTCAAGCGGGATGTGTACCAGCGCGTGATGGATCATCTGGCGGAGCCGGCCGACGCCATCGTTCAGGCCGGCCGGCGATGAGCGCGGCTCAGGAACAGCGGCCGCTGCCGCTGGCGGGCGTCAAGGTGCTGGAATTCTGCCAGACGATCATGGGGCCGACCGCCGGCCTGGTCATGGCGGACCTCGGCGCGGACGTGATCAAGATCGAACCGGCGCCCGGCGGCGACAAGACCCGGCGCCTGTCCGGCTTCGCGGCGGGCTTTTTCGCGGGCTTTAACCGGAACAAGCGCTCGATCGCGCTCGACCTCAAGTCCGACGCCGGTCGTGCGGTCGCGCACCGCCTCGCCGCCCAGGCGGACGTCACCCTGGAGAACTATGCGCCGGGGACGATGGCGAAGCTCGGCTGCGACTACGAGACCCTCGCGGCGCTCAATCCCAGGCTGATCTATTGTTCGCTGAAGGGGTTCCTCTCGGGGCCGTATGAGAACCGGCTGGCGCTCGACGAAGTGGTGCAGTTCATGGCCGGCATGTCCTACATGACCGGACCGCCCGGCCGGCCGTTGCGCGCCGGGGCCAGCATCATCGACATCATGGGCGGCAGCTATGCGGTCATCGGCATTCTCTGCGCCCTCAAGGAGCGGGAGACGACCGGGCGCGGGCAGTTCGTCAAGAGCGCGCTCTATGAATCGACCGCATTCCTGATGACCCAGCATCTGGCGGGCGAGATCGTGACCGGCCGCGAGACGCCGCCGATGCCCGCCCGGCAAGGCGCCTGGTCGGTCTATGAGACCTTCGAGACCAGGGACGGCCGCCATGTCTTCATCGGCCTGACCAGCGACAATCACTGGCGGCGGTTCCGGGACCGCTTCGGCCTCGATCATTTGAAGGACGACCCGGATTTCCTGACGAACGAGACCCGCGTCGCGATCCGTCCGCGCCTGTTGCCGATGGTCGCGGAGATTGCGCGGCAATACGATCATGACGTTCTCCTGGAGATTCTGGAGACGATCGAGGTGCCGTTCTCGCCGGTCGCCCGGCCCTCGGACCTGTTCGAGGACCCGCAATTGAACGCCGGCGGGCGGATGCTGCCGGTCGTCATGCCGAACGGCAAGACAGCGAAACTGCCGCGCTTGCCGATCGAGGTCGGCGGCCATGATTTCGGCCTCCGCCGGCAGCCGCCGAAGGTCGGCGCGGACACCGTCGATATTCTGGCCGAAGCCGGGTTCAGCACGGCGGAGATCGACGCCCTGCAAGCGGCGGGCGCGATCATGACGGGAGACCCAGCCGAATGACGCCAATCGAAGCGCTCGACGCGCTTGTCGCGCAGGGCGAGATGCGGGAAGACCCCGCGCAACGCGCGGCCGTGCAGAGACTGACGGATCTGGCGGCCCGCCTGGAGGGCTATCACCCGACCGCGAAGGCGGAGAAATCCGGAGGATTTCTGAAGCGCCTGGGCCTTGGCGGGGCCGGCAAGCAGACGATCGCGCCGGCGCCCAAGGGCCTCTACATCTGGGGACCGGTCGGGCGCGGCAAATCCATGCTGATGGACCTGTTCTTCGACCATGTCGATGTCGCGCGGAAGCGCCGGGTGCACTTCCATGCCTTCATGCAGGATGTGCAGAAGCTCGCCCATTCCCGCCGGAAGTCAGGCCAGGACGGCGACCCGATTCCGGCGATCGCGGCGGAGGTTTCGGCGACGGCGTGGCTGCTGTGTTTCGATGAATTCCAGGTCGATAATATCGCCGACGCCATGACGCTCGGGCGCCTGTTCGAGGGTCTGTTCAAGGCCGGCGTCGTCATCGTCGCGACATCGAACGCGGCGCCCAGGGAGTTGTACAAGGACGGCCTGCAGCGGGACCGCTTTCTGCCGTTCCTGGATATCATGGCCGAGAACGTCGAGACCCATGAGCTTGACGGCGGGTCGGACTACCGGATCGACCGGCTGAAAGGCCAGCGGGTCTATCATACGCCCCATGACGCGGCTGCCGCGGCCGCCCTCGACAAGGCCTTCAGGGACCTGACCGACGGCGATGCGCCGGCGCCGCTGGATCTGACCGTGCGCGGCCGCAAGCTGGATGTGCCGGCCCAGGCGCGCGGCGTCGCCCGTTATACGTTCGAGCAATTGTGCAAGCAGCCGCTCGGGCCGGCCGATTACCTGGCGCTCGCGGAGACGTTCCATACCTTCATCGTCAGCGACATCCCAAAGCTCCGGCCCGAGGACAGGAACGAGGCGCGCCGTCTCGTAACCTTCATCGACGCCTGCTATGAGCAGAAGGCGAACGTGATCTGTTCCGCCGCCGCGCCGCCCGATGCGCTTTACGTGAAAGGCGTCGGCGAGTTCGAGTTCCGTCGTTGCGCCTCGCGGCTGATCGAAATGCAGGCCGAGGATTACATGCGCACGCCGCATCTGCCCGCCGCCGCCAAGGCGGCTTGACGCGCCGAGGCGCGCGCGCCGCTTGAGCCACAGAAAGCGCCCGCCATGCGCCATGCCGTAGAAGCCGCCGGCCCGGTCCTGATCGCCGCATTGCTGCTGGTCATCGGCAATGGTCTGTTGGGCACGCTGACCAGCTTGCGGCTGGCGGAGGCGTCCGGCTCGGCCTGGATGGCGGGCGTCGTCGCGTCCGCCTTCTTTGGCGGGCAGATGATCGGCGGCATTTATGGCGTGCGGACCTTGCGCGCCGTCGGCCATATTCGCGCTTACGCCGCCTTCGCCGCCTTCGCCGCGATCGCCGCCATGCTGCTGCCCCTGCTCGGCGCCGGGTGGAGCTGGGTGGCGCTGCGTTTCGTCTTCGGCGTCGCCATCGTCGGCATGTTCCTGGCCATGGAAAGCTGGCTGAACGCCACCGTCCGCGATGAGGCGCGGGGCGCCGTGTTTTCCATGTACATGGTCGCGGTCTATGGCGGGCTGGCGGTCGGTCAGGGACCGATCGCGTGGCTTGGCCCCCAGTTCGCGGTCGGCATTCAGATGGCGGCGATCTGCGTCATCCTCTCCTCCGTGCCGATCACCTTGACCGCCCGGGCGCAGCCGGCGCTCGACACCATGCAGACCGTTTCGATATTCCGAATCTTCCGGTTGAGCCCGACAGGCGGCATCTGCGCGATCACGGCCGGCGCCCTGATCGGCGGCGGCCTTGGGCTCGGCCCGGTCTATGCCCAGGCGATCGGCCTGGACGAAGCCGCCGTCGCCGCGTTCATGGCGACATTCCTGATCGCCGGGCTGGTCGTGTCCTGGCCGCTTGGCTGGCTCTCCGACCGGATCGACCGGCGCCTGGTCATCGTCGCGATCCTGTTCGCGCTCGCGGCCGCGGGCGCGGTCGGGGCGTTGACCGCGACCGGCAGCCAGATCGTCGTCTTCGGGCTGGCCGCGATCTTCGGGATCTGCGCGCTGCCGACATATTCGCTGGCGGTCGCCCATGCGAACGACGTCATGGCCGGGATCAGCCCGGTCGCGACGGCTAGCGGCATGCTCGTGGGGTTCGGCGCCGGCGCCATGGCTTCGCCGGCCCTGATCGCGCTCGCGATGGATATGGTCGGCGCCGGCGCCTTTCCCGCAGCGCTTGGCCTGATGGCGCTGGCCACGGGGACGTTCGTCGTCTTCCGGATCAAGGCGAATGAGCAGCCCCCGGCCGACGAAAAGACGCCGCATCACCCCTTGCCGCGCACCACCTCGATGGCCTATGCGCTCGATCCGTGGACAGCGCCGGAACCGGCGGCCGAAGCGCCTGCGGCGGGCGATGGCGGCGACGGGGAATTGGCGGGCGATCCGGCGAGCGATCCGGCAAGCGAACCGGCGCCCGATCCGCCGCCTGGATGGCGAGATGCCTGGATCGCGCCGGAGCCAGAGCCCGACCCGACGACGGATGCGCCGGAAACGCCGAAATCTGAAGATAACCCGCGTCCATGAGCCGCGTTTACCTTGCGGTCGGGGGCGAAATCGCAGTAGTAAGCCAGAGTTTTATCGGGCGGCCCGGCCGGACCGCCTCGTCCTGATCGCTGATTGGAGCAAACCCCCATGGCTCGGAATAAGATTGCGCTTGTCGGCGCTGGCAATATTGGCGGCACCCTCGCCCACCTGATCGGTTTGAAGGAACTGGGCGATGTCGTCCTGTTCGACATCGTGAAGGGCGTGCCGCAGGGCAAGTCGCTTGACCTTGAACAGTCTTCGCCGGTCGAAGGGTTCGACGCCAGGATCAAGGGCGCCAACGATTACTCCGATATCCAGGGCGTGGACGTCGTCATCGTGACGGCGGGCGTGGCGCGCAAGCCGGGCATGAGCCGGGACGATCTGGTCGGCATCAACACCAAGGTCATGAGCGCCGTCGGCGCCGGCATCAAGGCGAATTGCCCGGACGCCTTCGTCATCTGCATCACCAACCCGCTCGACGCCATGGTCGCGATGCTGCAGGAAGCCTCCGGCCTGCCGCCGAACATGGTCGTCGGCATGGCGGGCGTGCTCGATTCGGCGCGGTTCCGCTTGTTCCTGGCCGAAGAATTCAACGTCTCCGTCGAAGACGTGACGGCGTTCGTGCTCGGCGGACATGGCGATACCATGGTGCCCTCGACCCGCTATTCCACGGTCGCCGGCATTCCCGTGCCGGACCTGATCAAGATGGGCTGGTCGACCCAGGCGAAGATCGACGCCATCGTCCAGCGCACCCGCGACGGCGGCGCGGAGATCGTCGGCCTGCTTGGCACCGGCTCGGCGTTTTATGCGCCGGCCTCCTCCGCCGTTCAGATGGCTGAAAGCTATTTGAAGGATAAACGGCGCGTCCTGCCGTGCGCCGCGCTGTTGAACGGCGAATATGGCGTGAGCGGCTTGTATGTCGGCGTGCCGGTCGTGCTGGGCGCCAACGGCGTCGAGCGGATCGTCGAGATCGAACTGGACGCGACGGAAAAGGCGGGCTTCGACAAGTCCGTCGCGGCCGTGAAGGAATTGGTCGGCGCGGCGCGCAAGATGCGCGACGCCGGCTGAACTCAGGGCTCGGCCTCCCGGCCGGGCATGCCCAAGGGGGGCGCCAAATGAACGTGCACGAGCATCAGGCGAAAGCATTGCTGGCGAAGTACGGCGTCGCCGTGCCGAAAGGCCAGGCGGCTTTCAGCGTCGACGAGGCGGTGAAAGCGGCGGAAGGCCTTGGCGGACCGGTCTACGTCGTCAAGGCGCAGATCCATGCGGGCGGGCGCGGCAAGGGCGGCGGCGTCAAGGTCGTGAAATCGGTCGAGGCGGTCAAGGCGGAAGCCGAGCGCATGCTCGGCATGACGCTCGTGACCCATCAGACCGGCCCCGAGGGCAAGGAAGTCAATCGCATCTACGTCGAGGACGGCTGCGATATCGCGCGGGAGCTGTATCTCTCGATGCTGGTCGACCGGGGCGAGGGCCGGGTCGTCGTCGTCGCCTCGACCGAAGGCGGCATGGATATCGAAGAGGTCGCGGCCAAGACGCCGGAGAAGATCAAAAGCATCGTGATCGACCCGCTGGTCGGCATGTCGGGCTTTCAGGCCCGGCGCATCGCCTTCGGGCTTGGGCTCGAGGGCAAGCAGGTCAATGCGGCCGTCAAGCTGCTGAGCAATCTCTATCAGGCGTTCCACGACATGGACGCGAGCATGATCGAGATCAACCCGCTGGTCGTGACGGGCGCGGGCGACATCATGGCGCTCGACGCCAAGATGAACTTCGATGACAACGCGCTGTTCCGGCACAAGGACATCGAAGCGCTGCGCGACGTCACGGAAGAAAATCCGGTCGAGCGCGAGGCCCAGGAGGCCGAGCTGAATTACGTCGCGCTCGACGGGCAGATCGGCTGCATGGTGAACGGCGCCGGCCTTGCGATGGCGACCATGGACATCATCAAGCTGAACGGCGCGGAGCCGGCGAACTTCCTGGATGTCGGCGGCGGCGCGGACAAGGAGCGCGTCGTCAAGGCGTTCAAGATCATTCTGTCCGATCCTTCGGTCAAGGCGATCCTGGTGAATATCTTCGGCGGCATCATGCGCTGTGACATCATCGCGGAAGGCGTGGTGGCGGCGGCCCGGGAACTGGGCCTCAAGGTGCCGCTCGTCGTGCGCCTGGAAGGCACCAATGTCGCGGCCGGCAAGAAGATCATGGCGGAGTCGGGGCTCGATATCGTGTCGGCCGACAATCTGGGCGACGCGGCCGAAAAGGTCGTCAAGGCAATGCGGGAGGCGGCATAATGGCGGTACTCGTCAACAAGGCGACCAAGGTCATCTGCCAGGGCTTCACCGGCAGCCAGGGCACATTCCATTCGGGCACGGCGATCGAGTACGGCACGAACATGGTCGGGGGCGTCGCGCCCGGCAAGGGCGGGCAGACGCATCTCGGGCTGCCGGTGTTCAACACTGTCCGGGAAGCCAGGGATACGGTCGGCGTCGACGCCAGCGTGATCTATGTGCCGCCGCCCTTCGCGGCCGACGCCATTCTGGAAGCCATTGACGCGGACGTGCCGCTGGTCGTCTGCATCACCGAAGGCATTCCGGTCATGGACATGGTCCGGGTGAAGCGCGCGCTTGAGCATTCCAAAAGCCGGCTGATCGGCCCGAACTGCCCGGGCGTCATCACGCCCGACGAATGCAAGATCGGCATCATGCCGGGTCATATTCACAAACGCGGCATCATCGGGGTCGTTTCCCGGTCTGGCACGTTGACCTATGAGGCGGTCGCCCAGACCACGGCGGCGGGCCTCGGTCAGACGACTTGCATCGGCATCGGCGGCGACCCGGTCAACGGCACCAACTTCATCGATTGCCTTGAGATGTTTCTGGCCGACGAGGAAACGCAAGGCATTATCATGATTGGCGAAATCGGCGGATCGGCGGAAGAGGACGCGGCGGAGTTCTATCGCCAGTCGAAGTCGAAGAAGCCGATGGTCGGCTTTATCGCCGGCGCCACCGCGCCCCCCGGCAAGCGCATGGGCCATGCCGGCGCGATCATCGCGGGCGGCAAGGGCACGGCCCAGGCAAAGTTCGAAGCTTTCCGGCAAGCTGGCATAAAAGTGAGCGAATCTCCCGCGGGCCTTGGCGAAACCATGTTGAAAGCCATGGGCCGATAACCAATCTTGGGCTTTGGGTCTGTAAAGCCCCACCGGCGCAACTGATAGAAGGGGCGCGGCCGGCTCGATCTGCCGCGTCGAAAAAGACACCATGGCGAGCGACCAAACTGGCATGACGATCGATCGGCTGACGGCGGATCGCACGAGTTATCTCTATGGTCCGAACGCGGCCTATCTCGCCGATCTGTACGACCAGTACAGAGCGGACCCGACGAGCGTCGACGCCAGTTGGGCGACGCTGTTCAAGGAATTGCACGGCGATTCCGACGCGATCCTGGCCGAGGTCGACGGTCCCGGCTGGGGCCAGTCGCGCGCCGCCCGGCGCGAGCATGCCGGCGCCAGGACCAACGGCGCCGCCGCCGCCAAAGCCAACGGCTCGGCCGCCAAGGCGAACGGCGCCGCCACGGCGACGGCTGGCGAGGTGCGCGCCGCGACCCTCGACTCGATCCGCGCGCTGATGCTGATCCGGGCCTACCGGATCCGCGGGCATCTCTATGCCCAGCTCGACCCGCTCGAGCTTGCCGTGATCGAGCATCATCCGGAGCTCGACTACGCGACCTACGGCTTCACCGAAGCCGATCTCGACCGACCGATCTACATCGACAACGTGCTCGGCATGGAGACGGCCACGCTCCGGCAGATCATGGAGCTTGTGCAGCAGACCTATTGCGGCAAGATCGGCGTCGAGTTCATGCATATCCAGGATCCGGCTCAGAAGGCCTGGATCCAGGCGCGGATCGAGCAGCCGCGCAATCAGACCGACTTCACCGACCGCGGCAAGAAGGCGATCCTGGAGCGGCTGACCGCGTCCGAAGTCTTCGAGCAATTCCTGGACCGCCGCTTCGTCGGCGCCAAGCGCTTCGGCCTTGAAGGCGGCGAAGCGCTCGTGCCGCTGCTGGAGCAGGTCATCAAGCGCGGCAGCCAGCTTGGGCTTGAGGAATTGGTGATGGGCATGGCCCATCGCGGCCGCCTGAACATTCTGGCGAACGTCTTCGACAAGCCGTTCCGGAATATCTTCTCCGAATTCCAGGGCACGCCGGCCAACCCGGAAGATGTGCAGGGTTCGGGCGACGTCAAGTATCACCTCGGCACATCCTCCGACCGGGAGTTCGATGGCAAGACCGTGCATCTCTCGCTGACGCCCAATCCATCGCATCTGGAAGTCGTCAATCCGGTGGTGCTCGGCCGGGTGCGCGCCAAGCAGCGCCGTCGCGGCGATAAAGCCCGGCAGAAGGTCATGGGCATTCTGCTGCATGGCGACGCGGCGTTCATCGGCCAGGGCCTTGTCGCGGAAACCTTCGAGCTGTCCGAACTGAAGGGCTACCAGACCGGCGGCACGATCCATGTCGTGATCAACAACCAGATCGGCTTCACGACCTCGCCGACGGAAGCGCGCTCGGGCCCCTATTGCTCCGAGATGGCGAAGATCGTGCAGGCGCCGGTGTTCCATGTGAACGGCGACGATCCCGAATCGGTCGTCCATGTGGCGCGGCTCGCGACCGAATTCCGTTATGAATTCAAGCAGGACATCGTCATCGACATGTACTGCTATCGCCGCCAGGGCCACAACGAAGGCGACGAGCCGGCGTTCACGCAGCCGGTGATGTACAAGGCGATCGCCAAGCACCCGACGACCCGCAAGCTCTATGCCGACCGGCTTGTCGAAGCCGGCCTGATGACGGACGCGGAAGCTCAGGGCTATGTCGACGCCTTCCGCGCCCGTCTCGAAGCGGATTTCGAAGCTGCCCAGACCTACAAGCCCAACAAGGCCGACTGGCTGGAAGGCGCCTGGACCGGCCTGGATGTCGCGAGTGGCGACGACCGCAAGGGCGATACGGCGGTCGAGTTCGATCTCCTGAAGGAGATCGGCCGCAAGATCACGCAAGTGCCCGACGGCTTCAACCTGAACCCCAAGATCGCCCGGCAGTTTCAAACGAAGTGGCAGGCGATCGACGAAGGCCAGGGCATCGACTGGGCGACCGCCGAGGCTTTGGCGTTCGGCGCCTGCGCGGTTGAGGGCACGCCTGTCCGCCTGTCCGGTCAGGACTGCGGGCGCGGCACGTTCTCCCAGCGCCATGCGGTGCTGACCGACCAGGAAACCGGCGAAGACTATGTGCCCTTGCAGCACTTGCGCGACGGTCAGGCGAAAGTCGATGTGCTCGACAGCCCGCTCGCGGAAATGTCGGTTCTGGGCTTCGAGTACGGCTACACGACCGCCGAGCCGAACATGCTGGTGATGTGGGAAGCGCAGTTCGGCGACTTCGCCAACGGGGCTCAGGTCATCATCGACCAGTTCATCTCGTCGGGCGAGTCGAAGTGGCTGCGCATGTCGGGCGTCACCATGCTGCTGCCCCATGGCTACGAGGGCCAGGGGCCGGAGCATTCCTCCGCCCGGCTCGAGCGCTATCTCCAGATGTGCGCCGAAGACAATATGCAGGTCTGCGTCCCGACGACGCCGGCGAACTACTTCCACATGCTGCGCCGTCAGGTGCGTCGGAATTTCCGCAAGCCGCTGATCGTGATGACGCCGAAATCCCTGCTGCGGCATAAGGCCTGCGTTTCGGATCTGGCGGAGTTCGGGCCAGGCTCCTCCTTCCGCCGGGTGCTGGCGGACACGACGAAGCTGGTCGCCGGCCCGAAGGTCAAGCGGGTCGTGCTATGCTCCGGCAAGATCTTCTACGATCTCGCGGCCGCCCAGGCTGACCGCAAGATCGACGACGTCGCTGTCGTGCGCCTCGATCAACTCTATCCGTTTCCGGTCAAGTCGCTTGGCGCCGAGCTGGCGAACTATCCGAACGCCGAAGTCGTCTGGTGCCAGGAAGAGCCGGAAAACATGGGCGCCTGGCGGTTCGTCGATCGCCGGATCGAGGCCGTCATGGCCACGACGCCGAAAATGAAGGCCACGCGGCCGCGCTATGTCGGCCGTCCGGAAGCTGCGTCGACGGCGACCGGCGTCATGCGCCGCCATGTCATCGAGCAGGCGAAGCTGGTCGATGAAGCTTTGACTGTCTAACCCTGTCGTTCGTCTGCTCTAACAAACTCAAGGACAAGCCATGGCTGTCGAAATTGTCGTTCCCCAACTTGGGGAATCCGTGACTGAAGCGACCATCGCGCGCTGGCTGAAGCAGGCGGGCGATGCGGTCGTCGCGGACGAACCGCTGGTGGAGCTTGAAACCGACAAGGTGACGGTGGAAGTGCCGGCGCCGGTGGCGGGCGTGCTGGAATCGCACGCCGTCGCGGAAGGCGACAACGTGTCGGTCGGCGCCGTGCTTGGCCAGATCGCGGAAGGCGCCGTCGCCGCCAAGAAAGCCCCGGCGACGGACAAGGACGAAGACAAGGCGGAAGCCAAGGCCAAGGCTGAGGCGCCGAAGCCCGCGCCCGCCAAGACCGAAGCGCCGAAGCCGGCCCCGGCCGCAGCTCCGGCGCAGGCCGCGCCCCGGCCCGCCGCGGTTCCGACGTCCCCGGCGGCGCTTGCCGCCGGCGCCGCGCCCATGCCGCCGGCGGTCCGCAAGCTGGTCGCGGAGCATGGCCTGGACCCCACGGCGATCCCGACGAGCGGACGCGGCGGGCGGCTGACCAAAGGCGACGTGCTGGATTACCTGGCGGCTGGCGGCACGGATATCTTCGCCCTGGCGCAGCCGGAAGCAGAGCGCTCGGAAGAGCGGGTAAAGATGTCGCGCCTCCGCCGCCGCATCGCCGAACGCTTGAAGGAAGCCCAGAACACCGCCGCCATGCTCACCACCTTCAACGAGGTGGACATGACGGCGATCCTGGCCGTCCGCAATGAGTACAAGGAAAGCTTCGAGAAGCGCCACGGCGTGCGCCTGGGCTTCATGTCGTTCTTCGTGAAGGCCGCGATCCAGGGCCTGCGGGATGTGCCCGCGGTCAATGCCCAGGTCGACGGCGAGGAAATCGTCTACAAGAACTATTACGATATCGGCGTCGCGGTCGGGACGGAGAACGGACTGGTCGTCCCGATCATCCGGAACGCCGAAACCCTGAGCCTGGCCGGCATCGAGAAAGCCATCGGCGAATTCGCCCGCAAGGCGCGGGACGGCAAGCTGAGCTTGAGCGATCTTTCCGGCGGCACCTTCACGATTTCGAATGGCGGGGTCTATGGCTCGCTGTTGTCGACGCCGATTCTGAACCCGCCGCAGTCGGGCATTCTGGGCATGCACAAGACCCAGGTCCGCCCGATGGCGATGCCTGACGGCTCGATCCAGGCGCGGCCGATGATGTATCTCGCGATGTCCTACGATCATCGCATCGTCGACGGCTCCGAGGCGGTGACCTGCCTCGTGCGCATGAAGGAAAGCCTGGAAGATCCCCGCCGCCTGATGTTGGATATGTAGCTTATGAGCAAGGCATACGACCTCGTCGTCATCGGCGGCGGCCCCGGCGGCTATGTGGCCGCGATCCGCGGCGCACAGCTTGGCATGAAGACGGCGTGCGTCGAGATGCGCGGCGCGCTCGGCGGGACCTGCCTCAATGTCGGCTGCATCCCCTCGAAGCATCTGCTGCACGCCAGCCACGCCTTCGAGGAAGCCTCCCACAGCTTCGCTGCAATGGGCGTCAAGACGACCGGCCTGTCCGTCGACCTGAAGCAGATGCTCGCGTCCAAGGATGAGGTCGTCCACGGCCTGACCCAGGGCATTGAATTCCTGTTCAAGAAGAACAAGGTCGATTACGTGCAGGGCCGCGGCCGCATCGAGGCCAAGGGCAAGGTCGTGGTGACGGACGCCGACGGCGCGGAGACGACGCTCGCCGCCCAGAACATCCTGATCGCGACGGGATCGGAATCGACGCCGCTTCCCGGCATCGAGATCGACGAAAAGAAGATCGTCACCTCCACCGGCGCGCTGGAGCTGAAGAAGGTCCCGAAGAAGCTTGTCATCATCGGCGGCGGCGTCATCGGGCTCGAGTTGGGCGTCGTCTGGCGGCGTCTCGGCGCCGAGGTCGAGGTGATCGAGTTCCTGGACAAGATCCTGCCGACGATGGACGGCGAAATCTCCAAGACCATGCAGCGCATTCTGAAGAAGGCGGGCTTCACGTTCCGGCTGTCGACCAAGGTCACGGCCGCGAAGAAGACCAAATCGGGCGTCAGCCTGACCGTCGAGCCCGCCAAGGGCGGCGACGCGGAAACCGTTGAGGCCGACGTGGTGCTGGTCGCCATCGGCCGCCGGCCGTTCACGGAAGGCCTCGGCCTCGAAGCGCTCGGCGTCGAGATGGATCGCGGCAAGGTCAAGATCGATTCCCACTACCGCACCAATGTCGAAGGCATCTGGGCGATCGGCGACGTGATCGACGGCCCGATGCTGGCCCACAAGGCGGAGGACGAAGGCGCGGTCGTGGCGGAGCTCATGGCGGGCCAGGCCGGCCATATCGACTATGACTGCATCCCGAGCGTGGTTTACACTTGGCCGGAGGTCGCGTCCGTCGGGCGGAGCGAGGAGCAGTTGAAGGCGCTTGGCGTCATCTACAAGTCAGGCAAGTTCTCGTTCCAGGCGAATTCCCGGGCGCGGGCTGCGGGCGGCGGCGAAGGCTTCGTCAAGATTCTGGCGGACGCCGAGACGGATCAGATCCTGGGCGCGCATATCATCGGCCCGGACGCCGGCACCCTGATCGCCGAAATCGTGCTCGCAATGGAATTCGGGGCCTCGGCCGAAGATATCGCGCGCACCAGCCATGCCCATCCGACGCTGAACGAAGCGGTCAAGGAAGCAGCGATGGCGGTCGACGGGCGGCAGATTCACGCCTGATTCCGCGCCAGCGCTTTAGAGCATGGCGCGTCCAAGTGGACGCGCGGTCCATGGTCTATCTTATTGATAGCGATCAACTTATCCCGCTTTTGGCGATTCCGCCAAAAGCGTGGTTGATCTAGTCGCCCGCATAGATCAGCGGCAGCGCGTGGGTTTCCTTGATTTCCTGCATGACGAAGGTCGCCGAAACGTCCTTCAGCCGGACCTTGCGCGTCAGGCGCTGATAGAGGGCGTCATAGGCGGCGACGTCGGGCACGCGGGCGCGGATGATGTAGTCGAGCTCGCCCGCCGTCCGATAGACGCCCAGGATCTCCGGCATGGCGGAGGTCTCGCGGGCGAAGGTCTCGGCCCATTCTGGGTCGTGCTCGGCTGTCTTGACCGCAATGAAAACGCTGAGGCCCAGGTTCACCTTCGCCGGGTCGACCAGCGCGATCCGGGCGGTCAGCACGCCGGCTTCCTCCAGCCGCTTGATCCGGCTCCAGCAGGCATTGCGGGAGAGGCCGATGCGCTCGCCGAGCTTCTCGATGCTTTCGCCCGCGTCCTTCTGCAGGGCGGTCAGGATGCGGCGGTCCAGGTCATCTAACTGCATTGAGCGGCTTTCATGGGAGATAATCCCAAGAAACTACACGACGGCTTCGATGTTTGGGAGAAAATCTCACGCAGTCTGTGCGAACTTATCGCATTCGCATTTGAGGAGGCCGCAGCCGATGTTCGCCCGCATTTTCCTGGACCATCCGCAATCCGTCGATGAGAGCTATCTGGAACACATGGCGTTCGCCGGCCGGTTCTCGGGCGACCTGTTCATCGCGGCCTTCGCCGCCCTGGTTCACGCCGTGCTGCCATGTTGCTTCAAGACGACCGCCAGCCGTCGCATCGCGAAGATGTACGCCCGCACCCACAATCGCGGCCAGGCTTGAGGGATATATTCTAGGCTCCAGACCCATAAAACGGATTCCCCTGGCTTCGAGAATGTGATTCGTTT
>CALAHN010000144.1 GCA_937891825.1 uncultured Alphaproteobacteria bacterium | reverse complement strand
GAACGCTTTGGGAATCCCGAAAATGAGTCTGCCTCACCGCAGGCTGGTATTACACCTCGTTAACCATTCATGCTTTAGCCTCACCTTAACTCTTGGAGTTGAAGATATGTCTGTCTTGGCGAAACCACTTGAACGACGGCAGAAGACGATTCTCATCGTCGAGGACAACCCGTTAAATATGAAATTATTCAACGATGTCCTCGAGGGTAGCGGTTATCGAACGATCCTGACGAACGACGGCCGCGCGGCGATGGCGCTCGCGGAATCCGATCGGCCGGATCTGATCCTGATGGACATTGAACTGCCTGAGGTGAATGGGCTGGAAGTAACCAAATGGATCAAGGACCGGGAATCGTTGCGGGATATTCCGATTATCGCCGTCACCGCGCTCGCGATGCGCGGCGATGAAGAGCGTATCCGCAGGGGCGGTTGCGAAGGTTACATCTCCAAGCCAATTACAGTGAAGCGGTTTCTTGAAGCCGTTAGTCATCACCTCGGTTAGCTTGATGGAGCACCGCTCATGACCGGTCGCGTCCTCGTCGTCGACGATATTCCGATCAATCAGCGGCTGCTCGCCGCTCGATTGACCGCGGAATATTATGAGGTGCAGTGCGCGGGCAGCGGCGCTGAAGCTCTTGAAATGATGGCTCAAGAAGCGCCCGATGTCGTGCTGCTGGATGTTATGATGCCTGGCATGACGGGTTTCGAGGTCTGTCAGAAAATCAAGGAAAGCCCGGATTTCGGCCATGTGCCGGTCGTCATGGTGACAGCGCTCGATTCGATCGAGGACCGTATTCGCGGCCTGGAAGCTGGGGCGGACGAATTTCTATCGAAGCCGGTCAACGATGTCGCGCTTTTGACCCGCGTGCGCGCCTTGACGCGGCTGAAGCGCATCCTTGATGAGTTGAAACTGCGCGAAGCGACCGATGACAAGTACGGCATCCGCGATTCGATTGCGGATATCTCGGGCGATGGCGGCGTCTGGCTTGCTATCAACCTCCCCGGCAGCGACGTTGATTCCATGTGCGAGGCGGCCGCAATCTGCGGCAGCCAGGTTCGGGTGGTCGAAGACGGCAACGCCGCCGCCGCGGCTTTGGCCGATAACGGCGCCGAACTCGCCGTGATCGAGGTTTCGGGGTCTGTCGATGGCTTGCGGCTTTGCTCGCAATTGCGGGCGCGCCCGGAGACGCGCAGCGTCCCGATCCTGCTGATCGGCGACTCCTGGGAGACCGAAAGCCTTTACAAGGGCCTTGAACTGGGCGCCAGCGACTATGCGTTCCGGCCGCTCGATCATGCCGAACTGGTGGCTCGGGCGCGGCTGCAGATCAAGCGGCACCGGTTTCATGAGCACCTCAGGGACCAGCATCGGGCCAACCGCGCCATGGCGACCCGCGACCCGCTGACGGGCGCGTTCAATCGGCGCTATTTCACCGATCACTTCAACCGATTGCTCGCCCATGCCGAGGAATCCCATCAGCCGATTTCGCTGATCCTCGCGGATATCGACCGGTTCAAGGCGATCAACGACACCCACGGCCATCCGGCCGGCGACGCTGTGCTGCAGGAGTTCATGCGGCGGATGGAAGATTGCACTCGCGGCTCGGACATGACGGCGCGGCTTGGCGGCGAAGAGTTTGCCGTCGTCGCCCCGGACGCCGGGCCAAGGGTAGCAGGCCGTATCGCCGAGCGGTTGCGCGCCGCGATCGCCGACCTGCCGTTCAATCTGGGTAATGGCCAGACGATCGCGATGACCTGTTCCTTTGGCGTGACGACAGCCGTTCTTGGCGAAACCGTTGGGGACATCCTGGGGCGGGCCGATGCGGCCCTCTACGAGGCCAAGACCGGCGGCCGCAATAGGGTCGTGACCGCGACGATCGCCGAGGTCGCCGACGCGAAGTCGGCGTAAGGCGTAGCCGCCGCTCTTGTTCAGCGCGCTGCTTTAGGCTTGAGTCCTCCCGGAATACTCATGGGAGGGCGGCTGATGCCTATCGGAATTCTGCAACATGTGAACATCCGGACCGGCGACCTCGCTGGCACCGTCGAATTCTGGGAACATGCCATCGGCCTCAAGGTCGGCGACCGGCCGAATTTTGCCTTCCCCGGCGCCTGGATGTATTCTGGCGGCGACGCAGTATTGCACCTGATCGACATCTCGAAGACCGATGAAGTAGCGGCGACGGAGACGGGCAGCATCGATCATATCGCCTTCGCCGCCGAGGGCTTCGAGCGCTTCAAGCAGGACCTGAGCGGCGCCGGATATGCTTTCGAGGAGCGGGTCGTCCCAGGCGGACGGCTTTGGCAATTATTCGTCCGCGATCCGAACGGCGTCCTCTGCGAGTTGAACTTCGAGGCGGCCAAGGAAGCCAGGTGACGGATCGCGGGCGCGAGCGTCCCAACACCGTCTGGCATTGCGGCCGAATGCCTGTCCCAACCGTTGCAGGCCCCGCCAGGGGGCAGCGTGATCGCGCGGAGAGATACTAACCATGGCGAAGCGGCAGATGGCGCTTGTAGGCTTCCTGCAAGCGCAAAATTGCTCGAACTATCCCGCCTCCTGGCGCCACCCCGACTCGTCGGGCGAGTTTCTGACGGCTGGATATTATCAGGAGATCGCCAAGGTCCTGGAAGCCGGCAAGTTTCATCTGGCGTTTTTCGACGACAGGCTGGCCATGCCCGACCGATTCGGGATGAGCGCCGCGGAGTCCATCCGAAATGGCGTCCGGGTCGTGAAGATGGACCCGATCCCGATTCTCGCGATGATGGGCGCGGTCACCCGTAACCTCGGCCTCGGCGCGACCGCGTCGACGACATATTATGAACCCTTCCATATCGCGCGGCAATTTTCGACGCTCGATCATATGACTGGCGGCCGCGCGGCATGGAATGTCGTAACCTCTTTGAACGATTCGGAAGCGGCCAACTTCGGCCAGGACGCGCTGCTCGGCCATGACGAGCGCTACGATCGCGCGGAGGAATTCCTGTCCGTCGTGCATGGTCACTGGGATACATGGGCGGCCGACGCCATCGTCATGGACAAGGCTGCTGGAGTGTTCGCCGATCCGGCGAAGGTGACGGCGCTGGAGCATCGCGGCCGCTATTTCAACAGCCGCGGTCCCTTCACGGTGCCGCCGACGCCCCAGGGCCGCCCCGTCATCATTCAGGCCGGGCAAAGCGGCCGAGGCCGGGATTTTGCCGTCAAGTGGGCCGAGTTGATCTTTGCAATCTTCCCCAATCTCGATTTCGCCAAGCGCGTCTACAGCGAGACGCGGGAGATCGCGCTCGCGGCTGGCCGCGATCCCGAGAGCTACCGCCTGACGCCGGCGGCTTACGCGATCATCGGCGAAAGTCAGGCGGAGGCCGAGGACAAGGCGGCGCTGATCGACAGCTTGCATCGCCCGATCGATACCCTTGCCCTGCTGTCCGAAGCGCTGAACTACGACTTCGCGGCGAAGGGCATGGACGAGGCCTTTTCCGCCGACGAACTGGCGTCGATCAGCGGCTTGCAGGCGATCCGCGACCGGGTGGTGCGCCTGTCGGGCAAGCCGAACCCGACGGTACGGGATTTTGTCGTCCACTCCGCGCGCGGCACGTTGCGGGAGATGGCGATGTTCGTCGGCACGGCCAGCCAGGTCGCTGACGGCATGGAGGAATGGTTCCTGGAGGGCGGCTGCGACGGCTTTGTGCTGGCGGCGACGCACATGCCCGGCGCCTATATCGACTTCGTCAAGCATGTCGTCCCGGAACTGCAGCGCCGGGGCGTCTACCATGACGACTATGCCGGCCCGACGCTCCGGGAGAACCTGGGGCTTTCGCGCGCGCGGACTGCGCCGACTCTATGATCTGAGACTGGTTCGATCTAAGCAGCGCCATACCCGCCGCCGCCAGGCAGGCGGAGCGTGACGGTCTGGCCGGGCTTGAGCACGTGGTCGGCCCGTGCGTCCGCGGGCGCCCCATCGATGAGGACCGCGCCGGTCGCGCCATCGCCGCCGCCGACGAAACCGGGGGCAGGATGGCGCAGCCGTTCGGCCATGAAGATCACGCCGATGTCGCCGTCGCCCGCATGCCGCAACACGACTTCCTGACCGTCGCCGCCCCGGAAGGCGCCGGGGCCGCCGGAGCCCGCGCAGATGCTCTTGCTTTCGACAAAAAAGGGCGTGTTGCGTTCCGTCAGTTCGATCGGCACGTTCGAAATGTTCGACGGCCAGGAATAGCAGCTCTGCCCGGCGGTTTCCGCCGTCGCCCCGGATCCGCCATTGAAGAAAAGCGTGTTCGCGTAGGGCTTGCCGTCCTTGTTGACGCCGGTCTGGATGATCGACCAGAGCGGCGAGCCGGATGCCGCCATCACGCGCTCCGGCAAGGCCCTGGCGAGCGCGCCGAAAATCACTGTCGGCAGGTAATGCCCCGTCGCCATGCGGCCGCCGACGGCGACCGGCCGTTCGGGATTGACCAAGCTGCCCTTGGGCGCCTCGACCTCGATGCAGCGAAACACGCCCTCATTGTTCGGCAGGTTCGGTAGAAAGATGCACTTCAAGGCATAGGAGGTCATGGCGAAGGTGTAGACGAACGGGCAGTTGATCGCGCGGCCGACCTGCTTGCTCGTGCCGGTCCAATCCACATGCACGCGGTCGCCCGCGATCGTGACGGCGACCTTGTAGTGGAAGGGTTCCGCCAAGCCGTCGGTATCGCATTCGAATTCATAGCGCCCGTCGGGCGCGGCGGCGAAGGCGGCCCGCATGGCGCGCTCGCAGCGCCCATGAATTTCATCGGCGAATGCGGTGAGGTCCGCCATGCCGTATTCGTCCATCAGCGCGATCAGCCGTCGCTCCATCAGGTCGAGGCCGGTGACCTGCGCCCATATATCGCCTTCAGTCTGGTCCGGCGTCCGGACCGCGGCGCGCAACAGCTTGAAGAATGTCGCGTCCGGCTCGCCTTTCCGGATCAGATGCATCGCCGGGATGGCGAAGCCTTCCTCGAACACTTCCCGGGCGACGACCGACCTGACCTTGCCGCCGATGTCGGGCGCATGGGCGGTCGAGGCGCAGAAGGCGACGAGGCTCCCCTTGTAGAAGACCGGCTTGGCGATCGTGATGTCGTTCAAATGCCCGGTGCCGAACCAGGGATCGTTGCACACCAGGAAGTCGCCGGGCGCCATGTCCGCGACGCCGATCACGTCGAGAAAATGCTTCACCGTAAGCGGCAGGCTGCCATTGAACGACGGGATGCTCTCCGTGTTCTGCACGAGCGAGGCGCCGGTCGCATCGGTCAGGACGCAGGCGAAATCATTCGACTCGTTGACCAGGGTCGAGAACGACACGCGCTGCAGCGTCTTCGCAGCTTCGTCGGCGGCGGAAATCATCCGCCGCCACAGGATTTCCAGGGTGACTGCGTCAAACGCGGCGTCGGTCATGGCGCTGTCCTTTGCTCGAAATCCACGACGATCTCGCCTTGCTTGGCGACCCTGAAGCGAGCGCCAACGGGCACAGCCAGGGTCGATTCCCGCTCCTCGATCAAGGCGGGGCCGTCGAATGCGTCGCCGGGCCTGAGCGCATAGCGGTCATATATCGGCGTCGCCTGAAAGTCCTTGTCGGCTGGCGACCAGACCGGCCGGACGCCGATCTGCTTCTCCGTCCGGCCGCTTTCGCCGGCGCCGCTTGCCTTCGCGGCGCGGCTTGGGGCGCTGACCGCGACCCGGACATTGATGATCTCGACAGGGCCTGCTGGCGGCGTTCGCGTGAACTTCGCCAGATACGCAGCCTCGAACGCCTTGACGAGCGCCGGCGCCGACTGCGCGTCATAGGGCCCAGGCGGCAGGTCGACGATCACCTCGAAGGCCTGGCCGACATAGCGGACGTCCGCGCGCCGATCGACCGTGCTCGCCGCCGGGTCGAGCCCGGCAGCGGCGATGACGCGGTTGGCGCTTTCGGTCAGGGCGGCGAACGTCGCCTCGAACGCCTGCCAGTCCAGCTGATCCATGCGCTTCGCGATGGTCGCCACCCGGTCGGCGCGGGCAGGCGCGATCAGAAGCCCGATCGCCGACGCGACGCCCGCCGAGGCAGGCGATATCATGCGCTTCAGTCCCAGTTTTCGGGCGACTTCCGCCCCATGGAGCGGTCCGCCGCCGCCCGTCGCGAGCAAGCTGTAGCGGCGCGGGTCCTTGCCCCGTTCTGCGATGTGTACGCGGGCCGCAGACGCCATGGTTTCGTTCACGAGATCGCGGATGCCGGCGGCGATTTCCGGCGGCGTCAGGCCAGCCGCCTTCGCCAGGCGCTCCAGCGATGCGGCGCTGGCCGCCATGTCGAGTCGCATGGCGCCGCCAGCGAAGCTTTCGGGCGCGAGCAGGCCAAGGGCGAAATTCGCATCCGTCACTGTCGGCAGCTCGCCGCCGAGGCCATAGACAGCCGGGCCAGGGTCGGAGCCGGAGCTATCAGGCCCGACTTTCAGCAGCCCGATTTCATCCAGGCGGGCGATCGAGCCGCCGCCAGCGCCGATCTCGATCAATTCGATGGTCGAGGTGCGGATCGGCAGGCCGCTGCCCTCGGCGAAGCGCTTTTCACGCGCCGCTTCGAAGTGATAGGCGACTTCGGGCTTGCCGCCGTCGACCACGGCGAGCTTCGCGGTCGTTCCGCCCATGTCGAACGCCAGAACGTCGCCGTCGGCTTCGGCTGTCCCGAAATAGGCGGCGGCAAGCGCGCCGGCGGCCGGCCCCGACTCCAGCAACGCCACGGGCGCGCGCTTCGCTTCGACGAGATCGGCGAGGCCGCCGCTTGAGAGCATCAGGAGTAGCGGCGCTTCTACCCCGGCGTTCAGGATGCCAGCTTGTATGCCGTCGAGATAATCCCGGGCCAGCGGCTTGATGTAGGCGTTCGCGAGCACTGTCGATGTCCGCTCATATTCCCGGATTTCCGGCGCGACATCGGCGGAGAGACTGACCGCGATGCCGGGATGATTGGCCTCGACGATCGCGCCGGCGCGGCGCTCGTGGTCCGGGTTGGCATAGGAATGGAGGAAAGCGACCGCGATCGATTCGACGCCGTCATCCGCGAGCGCCTGCGCGGCCGCCGCAACGCCGGCCTCGTCCAGGGGCTGCAGCACGGTTCCATCGAACCGCAGCCGCTCAACGGCTTCCAGGCGGCGTTCGCGCGGCGCGAGCGGCTTCGGCTTCTGGATATGGATGTCGTAGAGTTCGTACTTCCGCTCCCGCCCGATCTCGACGATATCCCGGAAGCCTGCGGTCGCAATCAGGCCGGTCCTGGCGCCCTTGCGTTCGATAAGGGCGTTGGTGAACAGCGTCGTCGCATGCACCACCCGGCCGATTTCGCCAGCCGGAACGGCGTCCTCGGCAATCACCTGGCGGATGCCGTCCAGGACGGCTCGGGCCGGGTCGTCATGGGTCGTGAGGAGTTTTCGGGAGAACAGCCGGTCGTCCGCGTGGTCATAGACGACGACATCCGTGAACGTGCCGCCGATGTCTATGCCCAGCGAATAGCGTGCAGTCATTGTGGCGGAAGCCCTTTCGCGAACCGGAAGGCCAAAATGCTAGCCCTGATATTGCGCCGCCGCAAACCGCTGGACAGGATGCGCGCCGAAGTCGCACCATGACGGTTCTGGGACGAGTCAAAGAATTCGGGGGACGCACAGGATGCAGATCGATCTTTCAGGGCGGACCGCCCTCATCACGGGCGGCAGCATGGGGCTCGGCCGTGCCATGGGCGTCAAGATGGCGGCGGCTGGGGCGAATATCGTCGCGGTCGCCCGGCGCCAGGGCCCGCTGGACGAGGCCGTTCAAGCGATCGAAGCTGCCGGCGGGAAGGCCATCGGCATTCCGTGCGACGTCACCGACCCGAGCGCCATCGATGCAGCCTATGCCCAGGCGGTCGGAACGTTCGGGCAGGTGGATATTCTGGTGAACAATGCGGGCTCCTCCTTGCGTGGGCCGTTCCTCGACGTGACGGACGAACAGTGGCGCGGCGACCTCGAACTCAAGCTCTTCGCCCAGATCCGCTTTTCCCGGCTGGCCTTCGCCGACATGAAGCAGCGGCGCTGGGGCCGCATCATCAATGTCCTCAATACCGGCGCGAAGGCGCCGGCCGCTGGAGGTGCGCCGACCGCCGTCAGCCGCGCGGCGGGGCTGGCGTTGTCGAAGATCCTGGCGAACGAAGGCGCGCCCTATAACATCCTCGTCAACGCGCTGATGACCGGACTGATCGATAGCGACCAGCATGTCCGCCGGCACGCCAAGGATAATCGCGGGCTGACCTATGAGGCCTTCAAGGTCGAAATGGCCGAGAACGCGAAGATCCCCCTCGGCCGGATCGGAGAGGCGGAAGAGTTCGCGAATGTCGCTTGCTTCCTGGCCTCCGATGCCGCCAGCTATGTCACAGGCGTCGATATCAATGTGGACGGCGGCCGGTCGCCCGTCACCTGATCGCTCTCAAGGAGGCGAATATGCCAGATTCAGTCAATCCAGCTATCGATACGACGGAAGAAGACGCGCTGATCGCGCTCGCCAGGCAGGTGATGCCGGCCGGCGGCTTCGGTAACGTCTCCCATACGGTGATCGTCGCCCGCGGCCGCGAATGCCGCGTCTGGGATGTCGCCGGGCGGGAATATGTCGACTACCTCCTGGGCTCCGGCCCGATGATCGTCGGTCATGCCCATCCGGAAGTGCTGGCGGTCACCCAGGCCTGCGTCGCCGAGGGCACGACGTTCTTCGCGAACAATCCCTACGGCATTCGCCTAGCCGCCGAAATCGTCGACGCCATGCCGGCGGTCGAGCAGGTGCGCTTCGTGTCGTCCGGCTCCGAAGCTGACATGTATGCGATGCGGCTGATGCGGGCGTTCGCCGGCAAGGACAAGATCCTGAAGTTCGAAGGCGGCTATCATGGCATGAGCGACTATGGCCTGATCAGCACGACGCCGAAGCGGGCGTCGAATTTCCCCGAAGGCGTCGCCGACTCGGCAGGCATCCCAAGGAGCGTGCAGCAGGAAATGCTGGTGGCGCCCTATAACGACCTCGCCACCGTTGCGGCCTTGATCAAGGAGCATCGCCATGAACTGGCCGGCATCATCGTCGAGCCGTTCCAGCGCCTGATCCCGCCCGAGCCCGGCTTCCTTGAGGGTTTGCGCCAACTGGCGATGGAGAATGACATCGTCCTCTGTTTCGACGAAGTCGTGACCGGCTTCCGGTTCGCCTATGGCGGCGCCCAGGCCTATTACGGCGTGACGCCGGACATCTGCACCATGGGCAAGGCGATCGGCGGCGGGTTCCCGCTCGCCGCAATTGGCGGCCGCGCCGATATCATGGCGCATTTCGACAAGGCCGCCGTCGGCGAAGATCGGTTCATGACCCAGATCGGCACGCTCTCCGGCAACCCCGTCGCGGCGGCGGCCGGCCTGAAGACGCTGGAGATCCTGAAGCGTCCTGGCGGCTACAAGCACATGTTCGCCCAGGGGCAGGCCTTGATCGACGGCTACAAGGCCTCGATGCAGAAGCACGGCGTCGCGGCCCAGATCGTCGGCGACGCGCCGATGTTCGATATCGTCTTCAATCAGAACAAGGTGCGGGATTACCGGTCCTGCATGGGCGACCCGGCGCTGGCGGCGAAATACAATGCCGGCATGCGCAAACGCGGCATCCTGAAAAGCGAGAGCAAGCACTACATGGCCCTGGCCCACACGGACGCCGACATCGAACAGACCCTGCGCGCGTTCGATGCGACGATGGCTGAGTTGTAGGCAAAATTTTTAAGCTCGGCCTCAATCCGGCAGAGCGGCGCGTCCTCCTGTGGATGTGCGTGCTGATCGCCGTTAACCAACTGGGCTTCGGCGCGATCGTGCCGACGATTTCGCTGTATGCGAAATCCTTCGGGGTATCCGCGACCGCGATCGGGATGGCGATCTCGATCTATGGCCTGAGCCGGATGTTGGCGGCGCCCCAGGCCGGCAGCTTGTCCGACAGACTGGGGCGCCGGCATAGCCTGGCCATCGGCGGTCTTGTCACGGCGGCCGGCAACCTTGCCTGCGCCTGGGCGAGCACCTACCCGGAATTCCTCGCGGGTCGCTTTCTGGCCGGCGCCGGCGCCGGGATGGTGCTGACCACGGGCCAGATCGTGCTAGCCGATATTTCCACGCCGGAGCGGCGCGGCCGGATGATCTCGATCTATCAGGGGACGTTTATTTTCGCGGTCGGCATCGGCCCGTTTCCGGGCGGCCTGATCGCCGACGCCTATGGCCTGAAGGCGCCGTTCCTGGCCTATGCGGTCCTGGGCGCGATCTGTACGGCGGTCGCGTGGCTGGCGGTGCAGGAGACCAAGGATTTCGCCCGCGCGCGGGATGGCGGCGCGGCGGTCCAGCGCCCGCCCTTCCGCCAGCAGATGCGCCTGCTAGCAGCCAAGCGGGGCTATCTGCTGGTTTGCCTTGTCTCGCTGATGTTCGCCGTGATCCGGACGGGCGGTCTGTTCAGCATCATTCCGCTGATCGGCAGCGTCCGGCTGGGGCTATCGGTCGCCGAGATCGGCTTCGGCCTGTTCATCGGCTCGTTCGCGGGTCTGATCGCGGCCTTTCCGGGCGGCGTGATTGCGGACCGGTTCGGGCGGAAGGCGGTGATCGTTCCGGCGTCGACTGTGACGGCGATTTCGATGTGCGTCTTCGCCTTCGCCGATGTCTATCCGGTCTTCATAGGCGCCTGCATAATCTGGGGCATCGCGACTTCTGTCGGCAGCGGCGCTCCGGCGGCCTATGCGGCCGACAGCGCGCCGCCCGGCATGAATGCGACGACCATGAGCACCTTTCGGATGGTTGGCGACTTCGGCTATGTCATCGGCCCGCTGCTGCTTGGCTTCATCGCTGACGTGACTGGGCCGGAAACGTCATTGGTCGTCGGCGGGGTCATGATGGCGATTGTCGCCATCGGGTTCGGCCTACTGGCGCCGGAGAGCTATCGACCGGCAAGGAAATAGGTGGGGGCGGATATGCGATTGATGGATCTGGCGCGGGTGGTCCGCAGCAAGAACGCCGGGCCGCTCTATCTGACCTTCGATATCATGTTCGAGACCGAGGCCGACTATGCGCGGGGCCTCGCCGCGAAGGGTCTGGGCGCGGATGCGGTCGCGGGCCTTTACGGCGTTTCGTCGAATGCGGTCGCGATCATCCCCTATCCGACGGCGCTCGCGATCAAGATCACCCTGCCACGACCGGCGGCCGCGGGCGGGCCGCGCGACCGGGATGTTTATGGCGCGCAGCAGCATGTCCCGCTTCTGGAGATCGACGTATGAGCGCCGCCGCACGGCTGAGGGACCGGTTTCGGAAATCCGCCGACAAGCGCCTGAAACTGGTCGGCGCCTCGGGACAACTGGGCTATGGCGTGCCGGACGCGGCGTTTCAGGCCGCGCTTGAGCGGGCGCCCGACATGATCGGCGCGGATATGGGGTCGACCGATATCGGCCCGACATTTCTTGGTTCCGGCGAGATGGCGACGGCGCCGGAGCAGACCCGCCGCGACCTTGCGAAGTTGCTTGTCGGCGCTCGGAAGCTCGATGCGCCGCTGATTATAGGCAGCGCGGGTTCGGCTGGCGCAGGCGCCCATCTCGACGCGACCCTGGCGATGGTCCGGGAGATCGCGGCGGAAGCCGGCCTCAGCTTCCGCATGGCGGTTATCCGCTCGGATATTTCGGCGGCGGCCGTCTGCGCCGCTATCGCCGACGGGCGCGTTCAGTCCATGGGCGTGCTGCCGGACCTGACGGCGGAAGAGGCGGCGGCATCGGCCAATCTTGTCGGGCAAGCCGGAACCGAGGCCTTCGTGCGGGCGCTCGACCTGGAGCCCGATATCATTATCGCGGGCAGGGCCTGCGATACTGGCATCTATGCCGCGATCCCGGAATGGCTTGGGTTCGAGCCGGCCGCGGCGACCCATATGGCCAAGATCGTCGAATGTGCGTCGCTTTGCTGCCTGCCGGGCGGCCGCGACTCGATTTTGGCGACCCTGGACGGGTCCGGGTTCGAGTTGGAAAGCATGAACCCGGCGCGCGCTGCGACGCCGATGTCCGTCGCGGCCCATAGCCTCTATGAGCAAGGCGACCCCCATCGCATTATCGAGCCTGCTGGCGCGGTCAATGTGCAGAACGCCCGCTATACGGCATTGGACGCCCGGCGGACGCGGGTCGAGGGCGCAACCTGGGAGCCGGCGGCCCAACTGACGATCAAGCTGGAGGGGGCCGCACTGGTCGGCCAGCGGGCAGTGCTGCTGGCCGGATCGGCGGACCCGCGCTTCATCGGCCGGGTGCAGGAGAACCTCGCGGAGGTCGAGGCCGTCGTCCGGTCGCTTGTCTGCGGGCCGGACGAAGCCCCTGATTATGAGCTGTTCTTTCGCACATACGGTCTGGACGCGGTGTTCCCCTGGCCGTCGCCCCCCGCCCATGCCCCGCGGGAGATCTTCATTCTCGGCGAATGTATCGCCCCGACGGCCGCCCGGGCGCTCGCGGTCGTCAAATCGACGAAACAGTATCTGTTGCACCACGGCTTTCCGGGCCGACTTTCGACCAGCGGGAATATCGCGTTTCCGTTCACCCCGCCGGAACTGAGTGCCGGCCCGGCCTATCGCTTCAACGTCTATCACCTGATGCAGGTTGACGACCTTGCGCCGTATTTCCCGGTTGAGCTCGAGACCGTCTGAGGCCTATTTGACCTCGTCGCGCATGCCCTCGAACACTTCCCGCGCGATGATCATCGCTTCGCGGACTTTCGGCAGGCCGACATAGCCCGCCATGTGCAGCAGCGCTTCGGAAAGCTCGTCCTCGGTCCAGCCTTGCCCGCGCGCCATGTGGAGATGGATCTTCAGCTCTGGCCAGGCCGCCGTCGCGACATCAGAAACGCAGCAGATCAGCGCCCGCGTCTTCAGGTCGAGGCCCGGCCGTCCCCAAAGGCCGGCAAAGACGGCGTCGATCGCATAGTCGCCGAATTTCCGCATCATCGGATCGTCATAGACGGTGGCGGCCATGGCCTTAGTCATGGCCTCGCCCATCAGTTCGGCGCGAATCGCGCGGCCTTTTTCCATACGATCTTCAGACATAGACTGAGCTCCCTTGGCGATGATTTTCCGAAATTCCGGATTGACGCATCCTTTGGCGGACTCGCCGCAGGATGGCCTAGTTGACCGGGCTTGATGTCTTAGAGCAAGACGCTTGCGGCACGGCGCGCGAGCGGCCAGGATTGGGCGCATGTACAGGATCGCATTCGATATCGGCGGGACGTTCACGGATTTCGTATTGGCCGCGAGCGACGCTCCGCCGCGTTTCCTGAAGCTGCCGACGACGCCCGACGATCCGGCGCGCGCGGTTGAGGCTGGGCTGGCGCGCTTGCTGGCGGAAGCCGGCGTCGCCGGGCAGGACCTCGACGCGGCGCTGCATGCGACGACGATCGCGACCAACGCCATCATCGAGCGGAAGGGCGCGCCGACTGCGCTGATCACGACGGCCGGATTTCGGGATGTCCTGATCATTGGCCGTCAGAAACGCTATGAGACCTACGATCTTTACATGGAGAAGCCGCCGCCGTTGACCCCCAGGCGGGCGATCTTCGAAGTCGTCGAGCGCATGGATCATAACGGGGCCGTTCTGGAGCCGCTGGATAGCGCCAGCGTCGACGCCGCCGTCGCCGCTGTCCTGGCGGGCGGATATACGTCCGTCGCGGTGGCCTTGCTGCACGGCTACGCGAATATCGCCCATGAAGCAGCGATCCGCGACGCGCTCGCCAAGGCGGCGCCGGATTTGCCCGTCACTTTGGCCGCTGCCTTGTCGCCGAAATTCCGGGAATACGAGCGGACGTCGACTGCCGTCGCCAACGCCTATGTCCGGCCGATTGTCGATCAGTATGTCCGGCGGCTCGAAGGCGTTCTGGCCGCGACCGGTTTCACGAAGTCCATGTTTATCATGCAGTCCGCCGGCGGGCTGATATCGCCGGAGATCGCGCGGGCGGAGCCCGTGCGCATCGTCGAATCCGGTCCCGCCGCGGGCGTGCTGATGGCGGCGATGATCGGCACGGAAGCGGGCGCCGATCATGTCATCACCTTCGACATGGGCGGCACGACGGCGAAGCTCGGCGCGGTCGACGGCGGCGCGCCTGCCGTCACGCCGACATTCGAGATCGATCCGATCCGGTACCGGCCAGGCTCCGGCCTGCCGATCAACGTGCCGGCGGTTGAATTGCTGGAGATCGGCGCCGGCGGCGGTTCGATCGCCCGGACCGACCTTGGCGTCATCCATGTCGGGCCGGAAAGCGCTGGCGCCGATCCTGGACCCATCTGTTATGGCGGCGGGGGGACGCGGGCGACGGTGACGGACGCCAATCTGGCGCTTGGCTATCTGAACCCGGAGTTCTTCAACGCGGGCGCCATGCGCCTGGATGTCGAGGCGGCCAGGGCTGGCATAAAGCGGGATATCGCCGATCCGCTCGGCCTGTCCGTCGAGGCGGCCGCGTGGGGCATTCACACGGTCGCGAACGGCAACATGGAGCGGGCGATGCGGATCGTCTCCGTCGAGCGCGGGCGCGACCCGCGGCGCTATGCGATCGTCGCGTTCGGCGGCGCGGGGCCGGCGCATGCCGCCCGGATCGCGCAGTCGATTGGGGCAGGCTCGGTGATCGTGCCCTTCGGCGCGGGGGTCGGCAGCGCCATTGGCCTCTTGCAGGCTGCGCCGAAGATCGAAGTTTCGGTGACAGCCGTCATGGACCTCGCCGCGCCCGAGGCGGCGGCGGGGATCGCCAAGGTCTACCGCGACCTCGAAGCGCGGGCCGACGCCGATCTCGCCCGGCTTGGCGCGGACGGGGCGCCGGTCTGGAATCGCTATGGCTATCTCAGGTATCGCGGGCAAGGCTACGAAATCAAGGCGGCGCTGCCGGACGGGCCGATTGACGCCGGGTTTCCGGCCGCGGTCGAAGCCGCGTTCCATGCTGCTTATGCCCAAGCCTATGGCTACCATGACGATGCGGCGGCGATCGAGGCGGTCGACTGGCACCTGGTCGCGACCCTGCCGCACCCGGCAGGGACCATCGACCTCGGCTGGCGCGCGCCTCAGGGGTCCGCCCCTGCCGGCGAGCGGCCGACCTGGCAGCCGGAGACAGGCGCGTTCGCGCCGACCGCGATCTATGACCGGCGAACGCTTGGCGTCGATGCCGATATCGTCGGCCCGGCCATTGTCGAGGATCCGGAGGCGACCATCGTCGTGCCGGCGGGCATGCGGGCGCGGCTGACGGCGCATGGCCATCTGGTCATTCAGACTGGGAAGGGAACGCCCCCATGAATACGCCCGCCGTCGACCCGATTACGCTGACGGTCGTCTGGAACGGCTTGCTCGCAATCGCGGAGGAGATGGGCTCGACCCTCAGGCGGACCGCGTTTTCCGAAGCTGTCCGCGAGGGCGAGGATTTTTCGACTGGGGTATTCGACAAGCAAGCCCGGCTGATCGCCCAGGGCAATTTCACGCCGGGGCATCTTGGCTCCATGCCCTATGTCGTGAGGACCGTGCTCGACTATTTTCCGGCCGATACCTTGCAGCCGGGCGACGCCATTCTGTTGAACGACAGCTTCCTCGGCTCCGGCCATTTCCCGGATTGTTTCTTGGTGAGTCCAGCCTATGTCGCGGACGCGCTTATCGGGTTTGTGGTCACGACCGCGCACCATATCGACGTCGGCGGCGCCGCGCCGGGGTCGCAGCGCGTCCATGGCGTGACCGAGGCGTTTCAGGAAGGCCTCCGGATTCTGCCGGTCAAGCTGATCCGGGGCGGGACATTCGACGGGGATCTGATGCGGATGATCCTTGGCAATGTCCGGGTGCCGGAGAAGGTCGAGGGCGATCTTCGCGCCCAGGCGAACGCCAATCGGGCGGGCGCGCGCCGGCTGGAGCAGTTTTACGAAAATCAGGGCGCGGCCGTCGCCGAGGCAGCCTATGACGAAATTCTGGATCGCTCCGAAGCCAGGATGCGAAGCCTGATCGGCGACATTCCAGACGGCGTCTACAGTTTCGATGACGCCCTCGACGATTACGGACCCGGAACGCCGCCGATTGTCGTCGCCGTCGACGTGACGGTCGATGGCGAGGAGATCGAGGTCGACTTTTCCCGCTCAAGCGATCAGGTGCCGGCGGCGCTCAACGCCTATATCAACTACACGCGGGCTTATACGGTGTTCGCGGTGAAGGTTTTCTGCGACGCCTTGTTGCCGCAGAATTCGGGCGGCATGCGGCCGATCAAGACGAAGGCCAGGGAGGGCTGCTTCTTCAATCCGACCTTCCCGGCGCCCAGCGGCGGCCGGGCCGCCGTTCAGATCCGCATCTTCGACGCGATCAACGGCGCCTTGGCGCAAGCTCTGCCGCATCGGGCGATGGGCGCGTTCAGCCATTGGGGCAACCCGAATATCGGCGGGATCGACCCAAAAACCGGCAAGTCCTTCGTCATGTACGACCTGGCCTTCGGGGGCTATGGCGGCCGCAGCGACAAGGATGGCGCGGAAGCGCTGGCGCCGGTCATGAACTGCCGGAATATCCCGGTCGAAGTGCATGAAACCAACAATCCCGTGCGCATCCGCCGCCTGGAGCTGATGGCCGATACCGGCGGCGCCGGCACCTATCGGGGCGGCGCGGGGCTGCGCAAGGACATTGAACTCCTGGCGGACGCCGCCGTGATGACGGGCCTTGGCGACCGGCATCTCCGGCAGCCGTTCGGCGTCTTCGGCGGCAGTCCGGGGGCGGCCGCGCGAACCATCCTCAATCCTGGGCCGAACGCGCGCGAGCTTGGGTCGAAGGAAGTCGTCGACTTGCGGAAATCCGATATCGTCAGCTTCCGGCTTGCAGGCGCAGGCGGCTATGGCGATCCTGGCAAGCGCACGGCCTCACGGATCGAGGCGGACCTGGCCGACGGCTATGTGACGCCCGCGGGCGCGCGCCGCGACTATGGCTATAAGGGCGAAGCATGACACAGGCGGAACGGATCGCGGCGCACCTCTTTCAAGCGAATGCGGCAGGCGCGCGCTTCGAATGGCTGACCGGCGACCTCCGCCCTACGGACCTGAATGCAGCATATGCCGCTCAGTCCGCCTTGCTCGACCGCTGGGTCGCGGCGGGCAAGGGGCGGATCGGCGGTTGGAAGATCGCCCTGACTTCCGCCGCCATGCAGGAGCTTTGCGGCATCGACCAGCCCTGCGTCGGCGGCATTCTGGATTGCCGGATTGTGCGGGAAGGGCAAGCGGTATCGGCCGGCGATTATGTCCGGTTGGGGCTTGAGTTCGAACTGGCCGTCCGCATGGCGGAGGATGCGACGGATGGGCCCTATGACGCAGCCGGCATCCGGGCCCTGGCGGGATCGGTCGCGCCAGCGTTCGAACTGATCGAGGATCGCGGGGCGGACTATGCCGGGTTCGACGCCCTGTCGCTGGTCGCCGACAATACCTGGAATGCGGGCGTTATCCTGGGGCCGGAGATCGCGGATTGGCAGTCGGTCGATTGGACCGGCGCGCCGGTCACGCTGACCATGAACGGCAAGGTCGAGCGCGCCGTGACGGGGGACGCCATGGGCGACCCGTTTGCGGCGCTCGCCTTTGTCGCAAACAATCTCCTGCAGCGCGGGCGGCATCTGAAAGCCGGGGATTGGGTGATCACCGGCTCGACCTTGAAAACGCGCTTTGCCGCCGTCGGCGACCGCGCCCGGTACGAAATCGACGGACGGGGCGCGGTCAGCCTTGATGTGACAGCTTAGGTCAGGCTTACTTTACGTCAGCCGCGACCTGCATCTTGACGATCTTGTCTGGATTTTCGACTGAACCGTTCATGGCAGGGTGGCCGCGCTTGATGCGGTCGACATGGTCCATGCCGTCGACGACCTGGCCCCAAACCGTATACTGGCCGTTCAGGTGCGACGCCGCGTCGAACATGATGAAGAACTGGCTGTCGCCGCTGTTCGGGCTCTGGGAGCGCGCCATGCCGACCGTGCCGCGCTCGAAGTTGACCTGGTTGAACTCCGCCTTCAATTTCTGGCCGGAGCCGCCGGTGCCATTGCCCTCCGGGTCGCCCGTCTGGGCCATGAAGCCTTCGATCACGCGGTGGAACACGATGCCGTCGTAGAAGCCCTGGCGCGTCAGCTCCTTGATCCGGGCGACATGCACAGGCGCGACGTCCGGGCGCATTTCGATGACGACGCGGCCGGACGCGAGATCCAGATAAAGCGTGTTTTCGAGGTCGCGCGCGGCGGCGGGGCCGCTGCTGGCGATGCCGGCTGCGGCGAACAGGACAGCGAGGCTGCGAAAGGCAAAGGGCATGGATACATAACTCCGCTTGATCGGGATTGCATTCGTGAAAACGTCGATCAATCAGCGGTCCGGCTCGCCGCCGGACCGCTGATCGATCTAGAACATGGCGCCATTCCCGGAAAGCACAATGCTTCAATCGTCCGAAGCGCCGATCCGGATCAGGTCATGATCCCGTGAACGTCGCTTCCCGCTTTGCCAGGAACGCATCGACGGCCTCCAGGTGGTCATAGCCCGATTCCGCGAGCATCACCTGATCGGTATCCATGTGGACGACGGCGTCTGAAAGCGCGTTCGCATAGGCGTTGACGGCGCGCTTGATCATGCGGGCGGCGACAGGCGGAATTTCCGCGGCCTTTTCCGCCGCTCGGATCGCGGCCGCCGCCGTATCGCCATCTGCCACGATGTCCTGGATCAAGCCCCAGCTCAGCGCCGCCTCGGCGTCAATCCGGGCATTGGCGTGGATCAGGATCTGTTTGGCGCGCGCCGGCCCGACGAGATTGACGATACGAGGGATCGAGCCCCAACTCATCGAGAGGCCAAGCGCAGCCTCGGGCGCCCGAAAATGCGCCGACTTGCCGGCGATCCTGTAATCCAGCGACACCGCCAGCGCCAGGCCGCCGCCAATCGCGAAGCCCTCGATGCCGCAGGCGGTAAACTGCTCGAGATCCTCCCAGGCCTTGCACAGGCGCGCGCCGGCGCCGGCCGCGTACCGGCGATGCAGCAGCGGCGCGTTCCGCCGTGCATCCATTTCCGGATCCTTGAGATCGCGCCCGGCCGAAAATGCGCGCTCGCTCCCGACCAGCGCGACAGAGAAGATATCGTGATCGGCCCTGATCCACTCCGCCGCTTCAGTCAGTTCGCGAATGCCCTGGAGCGAGAGGGCGTTGACGCCATCTTCCCGGTCGTAGCGGACCAGCGCGACGCGCCCGGTTTTCTGGATGCTGACATGCCGCCAGCCTGATTTAGATTCCGTCATGTACAGGACGCCTCTTCCTTGATGGTGCTGAAGTCGCCAGCGACGGTGCGGTAGAACAAGGCATTGAGGCCGGGGCGGGCCTCGGACTCAAGCCGATACTGGACGCAGCCACGGCCATCGCGCGCGACCGGCACCATGCGCAGGTCCTGGCTGAGGAACTCGGCCGCGGGCAGGGGCTGCATCTGCAGTTGCCGATCCTGCCGGAACTCTTGCGCCTGCCGGGAGCCCGTAGGCGGCGCATCGCTGGCGCAACCGGCCAGCAAGAGCCCGATGGCGATCGTGAACGCTAGTCTTTCTCCGCCGTCGCGATGCATGGCGATCTCCCCAATCCCAGGCGTGATACAAGCCAATGATTGATGCGTTGTGCTGTATCGATACTTGCAGCTTCGAGCATCATATCATGGCCTGCATCCGGTTGTTCAAACCAATCCGCGCCGTAGACGCGCGCGAGCATTGCCGCTTTTGGAACATAGGACCGATCGTCCGCGCCGCCGACGCAAAGCACCGGGCAATCGATCTTGGCGGCGTCGACGACCGTGCGTCCCGTTCCCGACCAGGCCAACACGCCGGGCGACTCTGCGGTCAGACATGCGTAGAAGTCGTTAAAACGCGCGTCCGGCCATGGATCGTGCATCCAGCGGGCGCGCGCTTCCGACTTTGACGGCAGGATTGCTTTGTCCGGCGCAGGCGGCGGTCCCGGCCGCTGGGGACCGACGGCCGCGGGCCCGATCGACGCCACGAGGATAAGCGCCGCCGCGTCCTCGCCTTCGGCCGCCTTCTGAGCGACGATCCCGCCCAGGCTATGGCCCATCAGGATGGGCGGCCGCCCAAGCCAGGCCATGACCGCGCGAAGGTCCTCCACATAGGCGTCCAGGCCAAGCGAGAGGTAGACATCGTCCGGAACCGCGTCCGAGCCGGAATGGTTCCTGAAGGACAGGGCATAGGTCGGCCAGCCCGCCGCCGCGAAGAACGGTTGCCAGACCCGCCAGGCCCACCAACCATGGCTCGACCCATGGGCCATCAAGATCGGGGTCGCGGTTTGCGTCGGATTGAGCGGTCGGCATTCCTTCACGAACAAGCCGCCGACCATATGGTCGTGGTCGATCAGGGGCGGCGGCGTCAGGCGGGCAAAGGTCATGTGCTGCCTTTTCGGGTAAGGGCGATCAGTATGGCGCTCACGAGCGTCAGGCCCGCGATCGCGTAATAGGGCACGGCATAGCCGTCGAATACGGTAATGCCAAGCCGGAACAATGGCGCCATGGCCGCCACGCCGAGGAACATGATCGCCGCGCAGAGACCAGTCGTCTCCGCCGTCCGGGCGACGCCGCCAATGCGGGCGAACTCCGCGACCGCGAGCCCGGTATAGCCGCTGGCCGACGCGCCTGCGAGGCCGCTATTCAGCAGGATCAGCCAATAGGGCCACGCCCCGTCGATGTTCGCCGCGCCGATGGCGGCGCCCGCCATGATCACGCCCAGCGCCGCCAGCAGCATGCGCGGGGATATGATGCTGTCCGCCAGATAGCCCAGGACGATGCGGGCGCCGATCCCCGAAAGCTGGAAGGTCACCAGCGCGATGGCGCTGGCGAAATGATAGGCGTCATTGCCAAAAACCCGGACAATCTGCGTCACCAGAAAAGCCCCAAAGCACAATTGCGCTCCGGAATAGATGAATGCCGCGACGGCGAGAGGGCGCAGCTCCGGCAATTCGCGCAAGAGCGCCCAGAGCCGGATCGGTCCCTGGAAGGACATGATGCGCTGATGCTTTTCGACGTCCCGGTCGTAGAAATGGCGGACAAGATAGAGCGCCAGGACCAGCAGGATTGCGAAGACCAACTGCCCCTGGAACGCCATCCGCCAACCGCCGATCAAGATCAGCGCCGGCACCAGCGCGCCGCCGCAGATCGCGCCGAGCGGCACGCCGATCTGGCGGATCGAGAACACCATATTCCGGCGTTTCGGCGGCGCGAGCCGGGCAAGGAGATGACTGCTCGACGGCGCCGTCGCCCCATAAAGGCAACCGAGCACGGCGGCGCCAAGCGCCAGCGAAGCAAGCGACGTCGCCATGGATGAGATCGCGAGCATCGCGACCGTCATCGTGCAAATGCCAATGCTGATGGCGATGCCGCCGAAGCGGCGGATGAACGGCGGGATCGTCATCGCCGAAAATGCGCCCAGCAGATAGACGATCGACACGAGTTGCGCGATATCCTCGTTCTGAACGTTCAAATCCGGGGCGATGAAAGGCGACGCCGTCGAGAGCGTATAAGCCGCCATGGTCGCGACGGCCTGGGTCAACATCGTCAGCAACAATGGCGTCCAGGGGATGCGTGGCGAGGATGGAATGGTTTCGGTCTCCGGAGGCGCCGTCAGCATGAGCGCTCCGCCGACCCCCGCAAGGACGCCGACGGCGGCAAAGACGTAAGGGTATCCAGCGCCCAGCGCCAGAGCGAGGCCGGCGCCGGCCGGCAAGGTCACGACGCCAAGGAACATCATCTGGGTCAATGCGGCCGTGCCGGCGACTGCGCCGAGCGATCCAGCCAGCCGGGCGCTTTCCGCGACGCCGACCCCGGTCCAGCCGCCGGCCGTAAAGCCGACGAGGAAGGCGCTGATATAGACGAAGGCCGGCGCATCCGCGCTCTTGAACGCGAGCGCCGCCATCGATGCGGCCATGGCGAGGCCAAGCCAGCCCAACAGCATGCGGCGGTTGCCGACGCTGTCGGCCGCCATGCCCCAGAACAGGCGCCCGACCGCGCCGCCAAGGCTGAGCGCGCTCAAGGCATAGCCGGCATGGGTCAAGCTCCAGCCAAGATCGCGGTCGAGGAACAGTACGATATTCGCGACAGCGGTGACTTCCGTGCCGGCAAAGAGCACGCCCGCCAAACATAGGCGCCGGAGCGCCGGACTGGACCTGAGGACCGCGATCGGTCCATGGCCGCCGCTCCGCCACAGCGGCAGCGCCGGCTGGCGTTCGGCGTCATAGCGCTCTCGCACTGCTTGCAGCCCGATCAGCAGCAGCAGGCACGCGGCTGCCGTCGCCAGAAACGCCCAGCGCCAGCCGAAGCCCTCCTCGATCGCGGGAAAGAGCAGACCCGCCAGCAGTCCGCCCAGGGGGACGCCCATCTGGCGCACCCCGAACAGCGTATTCCGGAGATGCGGCGGCGTGCTGGAGACAAGAATTTGGGCGCCCGTCGGAATCGGCATCGTGTAGGCGATCCCGAAGAGCATCGCCGCCAGCACGAAGCTTGCCGTCGTCGGCAGGATGAAGACGCCGGCCATGCCGACCGCGTAGAGCAGCAAGGATGACTGGCTGGCGCGCACGGGGCCGTGGCGCATGACAAAGGCGGCTGCGCCGAACGATGCGAGGGTCGCGCAGGTGTACAGCAGCGCCACATAGCCATTCGTCATGCCACGCGGCAGCGCCAGATCGCGCAGGATTTCCGGCGCCAGCGTCGTCGCGGCCAGATTGGCGAACGTCGGCAAGGCCTGGATGGCGACAGCGATCGCCAAGGGCGCGAAGACGCGGGCTATCGACATTGCGGGCGTGGATTCCGGAGCGGCGACCGCTCTGATACGGGGTATGACGCTTGAGGATGGACGCAGGCGAAACGCCATGCAAGCATTCCGGCAGAGAGCGCGCCGCAACCGGGACCGCGCGCGCATGGGAATTGCGTTTCAGGAGGCCAAACGATGCCTTTTTCAGCCGAAGACGAAGCCTTCCGCACGGAAGTAAAGGCTTTTATCCAGGAAAAGCTGCCGCTCGACGTCAAGCAGAAAGTGCTGTCAGGCCAGGAGGTGCATAAGGAAGATTATATGCGCTGGTACAAGGCGCTTGCGGAAAAAGGCTGGATTGCGCCGAATTGGCCGGTCGAACATGGCGGCTGCGCATGGTCGGCGACGCAGCATTTCATTTTCGATGACGAGACCGGCCTCGCCGGCGCGCCGCGCCTGTCGCCGTTTGGCCTTGGCATGGTCGGCCCGGTGCTGATGAAGTACGGCACTGAAGCCCAGAAGCGCGAGCATCTGCCGAAAATTCTCTCCGGCGAGCGGCTGTGGTGCCAGGGTTACTCCGAACCTGGCTCCGGCTCCGATCTTGCCAGCTTGAAAACCCGGGCGGAGCGCAAGGGCGACAAGTATGTCATCAATGGCTCGAAGATCTGGACGAGCCTCGCGCATCACGCCGACTGGATCTTCTGCCTGGTCCGAACCTCCATCGAACCGAAGAAGCAGGACGGCATTTCCTTCCTGATCTTCCCGGTGACGACCCCTGGCATCGAAATCCGGCCGATCATCGCGACCAGCGGCTTGCATCATTTGAACGAAACCTTCTTCACCGATGTCGAAGTGCCGCTGGACAGTCTCGTCGGCGAAGAGGGCAAGGGCTGGACGGTCGCCAAGCATCTCATGGAGCATGAGCGGATTTCCGGCGGCGCTTGCGGCGAGCTTAAAACCGCGCTCGAGCGGGTTCAGACGATTGCGAAGCAGGAGCGGGCCGGCGACGGCAGCCGCCTCATCGACGATGCATCCTTCCGCCGCCGCCTGATGGACGTCGAGACTGAATTGTTGACCGTCGAGAGCGTGATGCTGAAAGCGCTGTCGGCCCATAGCGCGGCCAAGGGCATTGGCGCGGTCTCCTCGCTGATCAAGGTGCGCCGGTCGGAAGTGCAGCAGATGATCTCGGAGCTTGGCGTCATCGCGGGCGGCTATTATTCCCAGCCCTACAACCTCGGCGCCCTGAAGCAGGGTTGGAATGACGAGCCGGTCGGCGCCGACTATTGCAACGGCCTGATGCCGAGCTACCTGTTCCTGCGCGCGGCCTCGATCTATTCAGGATCGAACGAGATTCAGCGAAACATCATCGCCAAGCATGCGCTAGGCCTGTAGCGGCGTCCGCCCCGCAGGCTATTCCGCCGCCTCCGCGAGCCTCGCCGACTTCGGGTTGGCGAAGGCGTCGAGCAGGCGTTGCTCTTCGGCTTTCGCCTGCTGAATATGGCGAACCTTGATGTGACCATAGCCTCTGATCTGCTCGGGCACGCTCAATAGGGCGACGGCGAACGCATGGTTCTCCGGCGTCAGATCGGCGAGGACGCGGGCGACGAGTTTCCGGTAATCCTCAATCAATGCCCGTTCCTGCTTGCGCTCCTCGGTCCGGCCGAACAGGTCGAACGGGGTGCCGCGCAAGCCCTTCAGCTTGGCCAGGCGATGGAACCATTTCTCCATGCCGGGGCCGAATTCCTTCTTGATCGGCTCGCCCGTGACCGGGTCCGTCTTCGACAGGATCGGCGGCGCCAGATTGAAGCGTAGCTCGAAGTCGCCATCGAACTGCGCCGCCAGTTGCGCGCGGAATGCGGGGTCGGCGTAGAGGCGGGCGACCTCATATTCGTCCTTGTAGGCCATCAGCTTGAAGGCATAGCGCGCCGCCGCCATGCCGAGGCCGGTCAGGCCCGGGGTCTTCTTGCGCTCCACCTCGACGACCGTTTGCACCAGGGCGGCATAGCGGTTGGCGTAGCGCTTGCTCTGATATTTCGTGAGTTCGGCGAAACGGTCGGCGATGGTTTCGTCCAGCGTCAGGGTTTTCTGGGCCTGACGCTTCGGCCCCGCCGCGGCTTCGACCTTGGCGAGGTTGTGCGCCGCCGTTCGGCCCCAATGAAAGGCGCGGGTATTCATCTCGATGCCGACGCCGTTAAGTTCGACAGCCTTCAGGATCGCCTCGATGCCGAGCGGGATCAGTCCCTTCTGCCAGGCGAAGCCGGTCATGAAGAGATTGGTCGCGATCGAATCGCCCATCAGTTTCGTTGCAAGCTCGGTGCCGTCGATGAAGTACGTGCCGCCCGGACCGGTTGCGCTTTCGATGCGGCCTTTCAGTTCGTCGGTCGGGAACCGCATGTTCGGATCGCGGGTGAAGTCGCCGGTGAACTGGCGGTAGGTATTGATGACCGCCTTGCTGACGCCGTTCTCGAGCTTGGCGATGCTGTCCGGCTGCGCTGACGTCACCATATCGCAGCCAAGCAGCAGGTCGGCGCCGCCAAGGGTGATGCGGGTCGCGTGCAACTCCTCCGGCGCATTGGCGATGCGGAGATGCGAGGAGACCGCGCCTCCTTTCTGGGCGAGGCCGGCCATATCGAGCACTGTTGCGGCTTTCCCCTCCAGATGCGCGGCCATCGCCAGCACGGCATTCACAGTGACGACGCCAGTGCCGCCGATTCCGGTCAAGAGGATGCCATAGGGCTTGTGGAGGCCAGGCAATGTCGGCGACGGCAGGACGCTTTGCGGATCGTCGGCGACGGGCGGCGATTGCTTCGGTTCGCCGTTCAGGACCGTCACAAACGAAGGGCAGAAGCCCTCCATGCAGGAATAGTCCTTGTTGCAGGCCGATTGGTCGATGATGCGCTTGCGGCCATATTCCGTTTCGAGCGGCAGGACCGAGACGCAGTTCGACTTGACGCCGCAATCGCCGCAGCCTTCGCAAACCCGTTCATTGACGAAGGCGCGCTTCGCCGGGTCCGGGAACTTGCCGCGCTTGCGGCGCCGGCGCTTCTCGGCGGCACAGGTCTGGTCGTAGATCAGCACCGTCAGGCCCTGGATTTCACGGAGTTCCTTCTGCACGGTCATCAATTCGCGCCGATGATGTACGGTGACGCCCGGGGCGAAGCCGAAATCCTTCGGATATTTGTCGGGCTCGTCCGTCACGACGACGATGCGCTTGGCGCCTTCCGCATGGACCTGGCGGCTGATGTCGGAGACGTTCATCGATCCGTCATGGGGCTGGCCGCCGGTCATCGCGACCGCGTCGTTATAGAGGATCTTGTAGGTGATATTGACGCCGGACGCCGCCGCCTGACGGATCGCCAGCAAGCCCGAATGGTTATAGGTGCCGTCGCCGATGTTCTGGAAAATATGCGGCGTATGCACGAACGGCGCCTGACCGACCCAGTTCACGCCTTCAGCGCCCATATGGGTGAAGCCGGTGGTGTCCCGGTCCATCCAGAGGGCCATGTAGTGACAGCCGATGCCCGCGCCGGCGCGGCTGCCTTCCGGCACCTTGGTCGAGGTGTTGTGGGGGCAGCCCGAGCAGAAATACGGCGTCCGGCTGATGGACGGCGGCTGGTTGCCGGTGCTGGCGGCGGTTAGCCGGTCATAGCGCAGCAGGGCTTCGTCCAGGCGCCGCTGGCCGTCGGCGTCGATGCCGGCGCGCTTCAGGCAATCCGCAAGCGCGCGCGCGATCATGCCGGGCGTGAGTTCCGCGTAGGCGGGGAACAGCGTCTCGCCAGTTTCATCCTGCTTACCAATGATTTTGGGGCGGCGGTCGGCCGGAATGCCGTAGAGAGCTTCCTTGAGCTGCGGCTCGATCAAGCCGCGCTTTTCCTCGACGACCATGACCAGGTCGAGGCCCTCGGCAAAGGCCTGCGCGCCTTCGGTTTCCAGCGGCCAGGGCATCGCGACCTTGTAGAGCGAGAGGCCGAGCCGTGCTGCGTCGGCGTCGGTCAGGCCAAGCTCGTCCAAGGCCTGCCGGACATCCAGATAGGACTTGCCGACGGTGATGACGCCGATGCGCCGCTCCGGCCCGCCGAAGATCACGCGGTCCAGGCGGTTGGCGCGGGCATAGGCCTTGGCGGCCGGTAGTTTGTAGCGATGCAGCAGTTCCTCGAGCATCAGGAACTCGATGACGATCTGCTTGTTGTTCAAGCCGCCCGGCGGCATATCGAACTCGGGCAGGATGGGCTGGACGCGCATCGGATCGAGCTCGACGACGGCGGACGAATCGACCGTCTCGCCAATCGCCTTGAACCCGGCCCAGAGACCGCTGAAGCGCGACATCGCGAAACCATGCAAGCCGAAGTCCATGAACTCCTGGACGCCCGCCGGCGAGAAGATCGGGATCAGCGCATCGACGAAGGCGAATTCGCTTTGATGGGCGACGGTCGAGGACTTGGCCATATGGTCGTCGCCGGCGAGCGCGATCACGCCGCCATGGCGGGCCGTTCCAGCTTGATTGGCGTGCTTGAACACGTCGCCAGACCGGTCGACGCCGGGTCCCTTGCCATACCAGATGCCGAAGACGCCGTCATACTTCGCTTCCCCGGAATGCTCGATCTGCTGGGCGCCCCAGATCGCGGTCGCCGCAAGGTCTTCGTTCAAGCCTGGGCGGAAGGTGATGTGGTTTTCCTGGAGGTGTTGGCGGGCGCTCCAGAGTTGCTGGTCATAGGCCCCCAGCGGCGAGCCGCGATAGCCCGAGATATAGCCCGCGGTGTTCAAGCCGGCGGCGGCGTCGCGGCGCCGCTGCACCAGCGGCAGGCGCACCAGGGCCTGGGTGCCGGTCAGATAAGCGCGGCCCTCTTCAAGGAGATATTTATCGTCGAGCGAAACGGAGCGAAGCGCCATGGGGCAGCCTCCCGGACTACGGCAATTTCATTCTAATCTATACCGCATGGCCGATGACTGGTAGGGGCGCCGCCGCTTGCCGGATCGAACCGGTCATGGCCGGAACCGCCAGAGACCGGATAATTCGATCGCTATCTTGAAGGCAGAGTAGGGAGGGCGCGCTCGCCCGAGCGCGCCGTGCTCTAGCCGGGCGGGAGCTTTGCGAGTTTCGCAGCAATCTCTTCAGGCGCCGATATGCGGCGGAGCGCAGCCGCATCCTGTGCGCAGAAAATCAAGGCCGCAGCGGCATCCAGACCCTCTGCGCCGCTTTTGCCCGAGAAATCAAGGCCGCCGATCGCAAAGCCGCAACGTCCGCCGAAGCCGTCGACGGCAGCGACGAAGCCGCCTGCGAGCGGTCCGCTCTGGGGGAGCGGCCAGGGTTTGGCGTGCGCCGCAAGCGGCCCGCCTTCCGGCCCGAACGTCCGGCCAAGCGCGATCGAAAAGGCTTCGACCGAAAGCGCCGGCGCCGCCGCCGCCTCTCGCAGCCGACCCTGCCTGGCGCGGGTAACCACCATCACGCTCTTGCCGCCGTCGACGACGGCGCTGAGCAGGGCTGTCTTTTCCTGTTCCGGCGCTGCGGCTGCAGAGGCTGCGTTCAGCGTCAGCGCGGCCAAGAGGATCAGAGCCCGCAGCATCGCTAGTCCTGCCGCTCGCTCTGGGCGAGGAGCGGGCTCAGCCGGATATCCGGCGACGAGAGCTGCGTGTCGCCGTCGCACAGCATGACCCGCGCCACCGCGACGATCTCGGTCTGGCCGGGGCTGTCGCTATAGCCCGCGACGGCGAAATCGCAGGTCTTGCCGCCGGCATCGACCCGGGTGACGAACCCGGAAACCATACGTCCCTCGGCTGGCAATGGCGCGGGCGGCATGTAGGCGATGACGGTGCGGCTCTCGGAATGGAACCGCCGCTTGAGCTCCCGCTCGAAAGCGGCGGCATCCCGCGCGGCCAATGTCTTCGTGGCGGGCAGGGCATGGCCGGGATCGCGGAGGACGCCGATGGCGCCGTCGCGCCCGGAATACTTGGCCGCTTCCTCGATCATGCCGTCCCGGCGCCGGTGGATCATCATTTCCTTGACCGGCTGACGGAGGCTTTCCAGCCACATGCGATCCCGCTCAGCGCCGAGGGACGCCTTGGAGCCGAAGGCGATGGCGACCGCTGCCGACGCTGTCAGGGCGATGCCGATGACGTTCAATGGCCGCATGGTCGATGGCCTCCTGCCTTGATCGATTAACACTTCGTTAAGGACATCGTCGGTCGATCCGGCCATCGGCGCAATCACGAAAAAGCGGTCAGTCTCTTGGCTTAACGCGAAGGCGTCCAATTGCGACACCTTGAACATCAGTTGACCGCCTGCCTGCTCGGCGACTAGATCAACGCTGCCATTGGCGGAATCGCCAAGGGGCCGATGCCTCGATCGACCTTAAAGAACCCAGGGCAGGACGCCTGCGCAACGCTGGCGCGCATTACTCTCGACCCCCTCATTGAACTCTTGTTGGAGCACCCGTTCTCATGCCGACCGCCGCCGCTCTTGATGCCCGCGCCTGGCCATTCGTCGAAGCGCGCAAGGTGTTGAAACGGCTTGAGGTTGGGGGCAACGAGAAGGGCTATGCGCTCTTCGAAACCGGGTATGGCCCGTCTGGCCTGCCGCATATCGGCACGTTCGGCGAAGTCGCGCGGACATCCATGGTGCGCCGGGCATTTCAGGAACTCAGCGATATCCCGACGCGGCTCTTCGCGTTCTCGGACGACATGGACGGCCTCCGGCGCGTTCCGGACAACGTGCCGAACAAGGAAATGCTGGCCGGTTTTCTGAACAAGCCCTTGACGGCCGTGCCCGACCCCTTCGGCGAATATCCGAGCTTCGGCGAGCATAACAACGCGCGGCTGAAGGCTTTTCTCGATACTTTTGGCTTCGAGTATGAATTCCAGTCGTCGACGGTCTGCTACCGGGAAGGCCGGTTCGATCGGGCGCTCCTGCAGATGCTCAGCCGCTTCGATGCCGTGATGAAGGTCATCCTGCCGACGCTCGGGCCGGAGCGCCGGGCGACTTATTGCCCGTTCCTGCCCATATCGCCGACGACTGGCGACGTGCTGCAGGTGGCGGCGGAGGAAGTGCGGCTCGATGCCGGGACGATCGTCTACAAGGATCCCGAGAGCGGCCGGCTGGTGGAGACGCCGGTCACCGGCGGCGCCTGCAAGCTCCAGTGGAAGGCCGACTGGGCGATGCGCTGGCATGCGCTTGGCGTCGATTACGAAATGTCCGGCAAGGACCTGATCGACAGCGTGATCCTCTCTTCGAAGATTTGCCGGATCCTGGGCGGCCAGCCGCCGGAATGCTTCACTTATGAACTTTTCCTGGATGACCAGGGCGGCAAGATCTCCAAGTCGAAGGGCAATGGCCTTTCGGTGGAGGACTGGCTCGCTTATGCGCCGCCGGAAAGCCTCTCGATGTTCATGTTCCAGAAGCCGACGGCGGCGAAGCGCCTCTATTTCGACGTCATTCCGAAGGCGGTCGACGAATATCGCCAGCACCTGACGAAAATTGCGGAGCAAGCGCCGGATGCGCAGTTGGAAAATCCGGTCTGGCACATTCATGCAGGCGCGCCGCCCGCGGCTGAGGCAGATTTCTCGTTTTCGCTGCTGCTCAATCTGGCGGCAGTCTGCAATGCCGAGGAAAAGGCGACGCTTTGGGGCTTCATCGCCCGATATCAGCCGGAGCTTTCGCCCGAAACCGCGCCGATGCTGGATAAGCTTGTCGGCTATGCGCTTGCCTATTATCGAGATTTCGTGAAGCCGGAGAAGCAGTATCGGGCGCCCGACGCGGCCGAGCGCGCGGCGCTTCAGGAACTGGCCGAAAAGCTGAAGGCTGAAGCCAGCCCCGACGCCCAGACCTTGCAGAATATCGTCTATGAAGTCGGCAAGGCCCATGGGTTCGAGAACCTGCGGGCCTGGTTCCAGGCGCTTTACGAGATCCTGCTGGGTCAATCGTCCGGGCCGCGCATGGGCAGCTTCGTCGCGCTCTATGGGGTCAATGAAACCGTCGCATTGATCGACCGGGTTCTCGCCGGAGAAGCGCTCGCGTAGAGCATGGCAAGCTCACGCGAGCGCGCGGTCCATGCGCTGATCTGATCGAATGGGGATGACAATATTCGGCCCCAGGCTCATGATTGGGAAAAATTTGCGGGGGGACGCGCCGATGCCAGTCAAATTGACCGATGCTCAGATCGCAGCCTATCACGACGACGGGTTTATCGTCGTCGAGGGCGTCCTCTCGAAGGACAAGCTGGCGGAACTGCGCGCCGAGACCGATGCGATCATCGCCGGCGCGGGCGCCGTATCGGCCAATAACGACCTCTATGACCTCGAGGACAGCCATCGGCCGGATAATCCTCGGGTGCGCCGCATCAAGGAACCGTACCGGCACAATCCCTATTTCTGGCGCCATGTTGTCGATGCCGACGTTACGGACATCGTCGCCCAGTTGCTCGGCCCGGATGTGCGCGTCTATGGCGGCA
>CALAHN010000143.1 GCA_937891825.1 uncultured Alphaproteobacteria bacterium | reverse complement strand
AGGGTTACACAGACCATGCGAATCAGCGGAGTGACCGGTCGGAATAATGGTAGGCCCGGCAGGATTCGAACCTGCGACAACGCCGTTATGAGCAGCGCGTTCTGACCGCTGAACTACAGGCCCCCATTGCGGGCGTTATAGCAAAGCCGCCGTCAGGCCGCTATCGGGGCGGTCGCGCCTTTGATCTGGGTGCGGTGCATGATCCGGCGGGCGGTTTCGTCGAAGGGATCGCGGCGGTGCAGGGTCGCGCGGTTGTCCCAGACCAGGAGGTCCCCGACCTGCCAGCGATGGGCGAAGCAATATTCCGGCCGGGTTGCGTGGGCCCAAAGCGCATCGAGCAACGCTTCCGACGCATCCAGAGACAGCCCCTCCACATAGGCCAAGCGCCGGCGGCCGAGATATAGGGCCGAGCGGCCGGTGCGGGGATGGGCGCAGACGATGGGATGATATGCGCCGACGCTCTCCCGCGGGTCGTCCTTCACCTCGACCCCGGCGCGCTTGTAGCCGCCGGAGTTGAAGGTGCCGTCATGCTTGATGCGCTTGCCGGCGACCGCCTTGGCCAAATCCGGCGGCAGGCCGTCATAGGCGGCGCACATGCCGGCGAGCCAGGTGTCGCCGCCCGTGGGCGGCAATTCGCGGGCGAACAGCATCGAGGCGTCCGGCGGGTTGTCGAGATAGGACATGTCCGTGTGCCACACGGCCTCCCCCGCGCCCAGGCTGCCGATCGGCTTGCCGTCCGGCCCCTTGACGTTCGAGACGACATAAATCTCGGGGTAGCCTGGCACGGGCGTGCGGCCGTTCTCCATGATCGGCGCATGCTCCAGCTCGCCGAAGCGGCGGGCGAAGGCGATGAAGCCGTCATTGTCGAGAGACTGGCCCCGGAACAGCAAGGCGTTGTGCGCATCCCAGGCGGCGATGATCTGCTTCAGGTCGGCGTCGGCGAGATGCGCGAGATCGACGCCGTCGACGATAGCCCCGACGGCAGGGGCGAGCGGGCGGATTTCCATGGCGCGAAGCTTCCTCCTTGGGCGAGCCAGCGTAGCATACCCGCGCTGGCGGCGCGGACGCCAGCCAGCCTGTCTCAGGTCAAGGCGCTGGCGTCGCCGACGCCAATGCCCGACAGATCGTCGCCATCTTGGCGATGGGATGCTCCGTAAACAGCGTCAGCACCGCGCGCACGTCGTCGATCACAGCCGGATCGACCGAGCTTGCGTCGAGGTCGAGCGCATCGGCGACGCCGGCCGCCTGCGCCCGGCCGAGTTTGCGGGCCGCGACCAGGGCTTGCGCCAGCGTCCCATCCGCCGCCAGCGGCGCCAGCAGCGCCCAGGCGAGCGCCAGATAGCCCGGCCAGTAGGCCAGATGCCGATACATGCTGGCGATGACGCGGCCGTCCTCCTCGCCGAATGCATTCAGCATATCGACCAGGTCGCGCACGCCTGGATCCAGCGCATCGAGCGCCGGCAGGGGCGGGATCGGCGGCAGCGGCGCTTCGGCGACGGGCGCCGGCGCCGCGCCTGCCGGCCCGCCGGCGCCGTCGAGCCGGACCAGCAAGGCCGTCAGCCCCACAAGATTCATGGCGTTGGTGCGGTCGTAGCTGTCGAGGATCGCCCGCACGCTCCTCAGGCCGAGCGCATCGACCCCCGCGGCGGCGAGCGCCGATTTCGGCAGCAGCGGCAGCAGCGGCGGCTTGATCTGGCGCCGAAAGGCCCGGCCCTCGGCGGCGATCCGGCCGGAGGCATAAACCGGGCGGACGGCGGCCCACGCGAACGGCAGCGCGCCTTCGGTCATGGCCAGCCGCCGCCAGACCAGATTGACGACGCCGACGCCGGTGATGGCGCGGATATCCTGATAAATCGCCTTGATGTCGCCCGTCGCATCCGCCTCGGCGAGCGCGGGCACGGGATCGGCGGCATTGGTCATGAAGCGTTGCTTCCTGTTTTCGTGAAGGGTTTGATGGAGCATGGCGCGCCCAGGCGAAAGCGAAGCCCATGCGCTGACTCCATTTGACAGATCAAGTCATTCTAACGCCAGAAGCCGCGGCCGTCGCGGCGCCTGAACGTCGGCCTGGCGACGGAACGCTAAGGTTGACGCAGGCCGGCACTGGCGACAATCCTTGACAGCAGCCAGCGCCCCATGATCGACACTGGGCGGAGATCCGGATATCGCCCGCCGAAGGAGCATTCAGACGTGACGTCCAGCACGCCGACCCTCTCCGCCCTTGGTCTGACGAGCTATGCGCTGCGTCAGGTGCCCCGGCATTTCGGCGCGCTCGCGGGCCTGTTGGCGCCCGCCATCTTGATCCTGATTGCCGCGGCGGTGCTGGTCCCGAACCTTTGGCCGCAGGCGGTCCCGAATTCCGAGGAACCTGTCGCGTCCGGCGGCGCGGCGGCGATGTTGCTGATCGCCATCGTGGCGGCGAACCTTGCGCTCATCCCGGCGCTGACCGGCTGGCACCGCCTGATCGTCCTGCCCGATCCGACCCGGGCGAATGGGCGGCTCTATGGCTGGAGCCGGGTCGAATGGCGCTATCTCGGCAAGCTCCTCGCAATCTGGTTGGTCACGGTTGTCGTCAACATAATTGGCGGCGTTGTGTTGAATATCCTTGGCGGCAGCCCGTTCGCCACGGTCCTGTTGAACTTTCTGCTGCTGGTCGCGGCGGCATTCGTCTGGGCGCATATGGGGCTGGCGCTGCCGGCGACGGCGATCGGCGGCAATCCGCGCTTCCGCGAAGTCGGAGAACTGGTCGGCGAAAACCTGACGCGGATCGCCCTTGGCCTGTTCGCGGTCTGGTTCGTGGCAGGCATATTCATCACGGTCATCATCCTCGGCGCTTTTTACATCGGCGAGGCCATCGGCAGCTCCTACATCATTTATATCGCAGCGGTCTGCTCGTATTTCGTCGCCATTTTCGCCTCCGCCGCCGTCCTCAGCCGCGCCTATACGCTGCTGACCGGGATGGACGACTAAAAACCGCTCGGCGCGCTCACCCGAGCGCGTCCCAGGCAAGGCCCAGGCCGACGCCGAGGCCGAGGACCAAGGCGCCCTGGGCGAGCACGGCCGGACGGCAGGCGCGGGCCACCTGGGCGCCGGCGAACGCAAGCCAGGAGCCCGGGATCGGCGGATTGATGAAGATCAGGAAGGCCAGGAAGGCCGGCGCCGCCGCCAGCATGAAGCCAAGCTCGTAGCTGCCCGTCGCCGCCAGGATGCCGCCATAGATCGCCGGATAGATCATCATTGCGATGCTGGTGAACGCCAGGACGCCGCCGGTGACGCCGCCGACATTCTCCTTCGGCGCAAGCCGCGCCGTTTCCGCCAGCAGGAGGCCGTGCCAGCTGATCGCGGTCATGTTGAACACGATCGCGACGATGGTGATTTCCGTCAGCCCCCAGCCCGGATCGAAGCTGGCGACGACGACCGAGGCGACGGACGCGATCAAGCCGATCGTCGCCAGCAACAAGCGCGGCGAGACGATGCCGCCCGCCAGCCAGCCCCAGAAAATCCGCGCCCAGATCGCCATGAAACTGGCGAAGGCATAGGCGCTGCCAGCCTCGACTTCGGAATAGCGGAGGCCGTCGATCAGGTAGAGCACGAAGAACCCCGCGAACAGCGATTGCAGGCCGCCGTAGGCGAAGGCCGCGAACGCAATGTCCCGCAAGGGCGGGTTGCCCAGCACCATCTTCAACGTGGCGGGCAGATCGCCAAACGATATCCGGGTCGACGGCTGGCGATCGCTGTCGAAATGGCTGCGGATCGGCTGCAGCAGGAAGGCGACCGAGAAGACGATGAGGGCCGCCACGAAGGCGGCGCCGAAATGCCCAAGCCGGATCGTGCCGCCAAACACATCGCTATAGAACACGACGCCCAGCAGAAACGGCAACAGCAAGCCGCCGATCAGCGCGCCGACCGGGACGCCCGTCTGCTTGATCGAAAACACCAGCGGCGCGAGCTTGGGCGGGCAGACCCGCGCCAGGATGTGCGAACTGGCCGGCGTCGAGACCGACGCCGCGCCCATCAGAATAGCGCTCAAGGGATAGAGCCAGAGCTGGCCGGACGCGATCACGACCAGGCTGCCGCCCATCAGCAGCAAAGTCATCTGGCTGACCCGGACAGGCCCGAAGCGCAAGATGAAACCGCCGCAGCCAATCGCCGCGACGATCGCGACCACGTTCTGCAACGCCAGGTAAAAGCCCAGCCAGGCGCGGGAGATGCCAAATTCCTCGGCCAGGCGATCCGCCAGGATCGGCATCACGATCTGACAAACATAGGAAAATGCCTGCTGGACCATCATCGCCGTCGTCGCGATGGTCAGGATGACGCGCCAGTTATACCGGGATAGATCCATATCGCCTTACCGGATGCGGATGCTGACGGTCGCGCGCGCCCCCGGCCAAAGCGGGCGGTCCGTCGGCGCCAGGTCGATATGGACCGGAATTCTCGGCGACGCGCGGTCGGACTGGCCCTCGCCCTTGATCGCGCCGATGGTGACCTGGCCGACGGCGGCGACGGTCCCGACGAACGTGTCATAGGGATACGGCTCGATATCGATTTCGACCGGCTGGCCGACCCGGATATGGCGGATCTCCGAATCGTCCACCGGCGCCTCGATCCAGAGCTTCTTCGGATCGTGCAGCAGCATGACGCGGTCGCCATCCTCCACATAGGCGCCGGCATTGACGTAGACCTCGTTCACCACGCCGTCGATCGGGGCGTAGATATGCATCTTCGCCAACGACCGTTTGGCCTGCCGCAGGCCGACGCTCAGCTTGTCGATCTCCCGCTCGATCACGACGATCCGGGACTGAAAGATCGCTTCCTCGGCGGTCGATCCCTGGAGTTCGGCGATCTTGCGCCGCTTCTCGGCCATCTGGGTCTCAAGTGCCCGCAGGTCGCTGGTGACGTCCAGCAGCCGATCGCGGGCATTTTCATCCGTCTGGCGGGAAATCGTCTGGCGGCTGACGAGCTTGGCGTTCCGCTCGACCGTCGCGTTCGCGAGGCTGAGGCGGCGGCGCAGCGTTTCCAGTTCGCGGGCCTGCAGGTCGAGCACCGCCTGGAGGGTCTGGGTTCTGTCGCGGACGTCCCGCTGGAAGGCGCCGAGCTCCGCTTCCACCTTGATCTTTTCGGCCCTGGCCTTCGCCAGATCGGCCTCGATCGCCACGACATCCAATGCGGCAATTTCGGAATCCATTGTCGCCAGGATATCGCCAGTCCGCACGGCGTCGCCCTTGCGCACCTCGATCCGTTCGATGCGCCCGTTCACGCCGCTGCCCATTTCGGTGAAATCGGCGTCGATCCAACTGCTCGTCACGGTGACATGGCGCCACCAGTGCAGGCCCTCGACAAAGGCGAGCGCAATCAGGCCGACGGCTGCGGTCAGAACGATGAGCTTGAGACGCCTGCGGCTCAGGAGGCTCATGGGCGAGCCCTGCCGGAGCACGGCGCGTCCAGGCGGACGCGCGCGCCATGCGCCGACAGGACGATTGCGAGCGCCTTATCCGCCCATCGGCGGCCCCGCTCGAAATGGCAAATCGGTCCAGCCTTCGCATGCGCCAAATTTTGAAATCCCTTGTTCAGGCGGCATCGCATGCCCCTTGGAAGGCGGGCCTTCAACCAGCATGCCAGCCAGAGCCTTGCATGGTTCCGCAATTCCAGCGCAGGCACAAGCGCAGGCCATCTGTCGCCCCGCTGGGCTGCCCGATCCCTTAGGAACTCAATAATTTCAGCGCTTTATCTTGGGCAACGGCAGCGCAGCCCGCTACCGGTCAAAGCCTTGGTTTCAGGCGGGGCAAATCCGGCGCAGACTTGGGCCGCCTCGAAGCTTTCAACGTGGGACATCCCGGTCAACAGCATGCCTGACACCTCGCCATCGCCGCCTGACGGGCCGACCAGCAGCCCAGCGCCCGAATGACCCGCGTTCCCGCCAGCCACGCCAGCGCAAGGCCGGATCTCAGGCTCCGGGATTGCTATGGGTTCTTCGCGCCCCTGGTGCTGATGGTCGAACTCAACATGATTTCGAAGTCGGCGATCCATGCCTTCCTCGCCCGGACCGAAACGCCGGATGTCACCCTGGCGGCGTTCAACGCGGCCTTCACCTTCTACTTCGCCATGACCAGCGCGACCGAGGTCATCGTCGCCCTCAGCTTGTCCTATCTGAAAAGCCGCGCCGATCTGGCCCGCCTGATCGGCTTCATGGCGGCGCTGGTGGCGGTTCCCTGGTCGCTGACGCTGCTCGTCATCTTCACCAGCCTTGGGGATGAGATCTTCGGGCGCTGGTTCGGCCTCAGCCCGCAAGGCCAGCAGGAAGCGCGGCTGGCGATGGGCATGCTGGCGCTCAGCCCGCCGGTCCTGCTGCTGCGCGGCACGGCCTTCGCCCTCCTGATGCTGAACCGCCAGACGATGATCATCACCGCAAGCACGCTTGTCCGGCTCGCGACGCTGGCGGCCTGGCTGTTCATCCTGCCGAACTGGCTGAGCGGCGCCGCCGTCGGCGCGGCGGCGCTGGTGCTCTGCATGGCGTCGGAAACCGTGTTCGCCTGGGCGTTCGCCTGGAAGCCGTTCAAGGCGCTGCCCGCGGTCCGGCAGGCGGTCGACACGCTTTGGGGCTACTGGCGGTTCTCCTGGCCGCTGATCATCAACGCCTCGGCGGAGATGGGGGTAATCTTCGCGATCAACCTCTACCTCGGCCGGCTGACCCAGGCGGAACTGGCGATTGCGGCGTTCGGCGTCGTGCATGGGCTTGTGTCGCTGCTCATGGGTCCGATGCGCAATCTGGCGCAAACCGCGCAGACGCTGGTCGCGCGCCGGGAGGACGTCCGCACCATGCTGGCCTTCACCGGGCAACTGGTCGGGCTGTTCACCTTGCTGGCGCTCGCCTTGTATCAGACGCCGCTCCAGCACGTCATCTTGAGCGGCGTGATGGGCCTGACGCCGGAACTGGCCGCATATTGCGCGCCCGCCATGGGGCTATCGTTCGCCATGGCGGGTTTCTGGGCCGCTACCGCGCTCTTCCGCGGTTTGCTCTCCAGGGCCAGGACGACGACCTCGCTTGCGGCCGCGGGCATCCTGCGCATCGGGACCGCGGCGGCGGCCGGCGCCGTCAGCCTGGCATATCCCGACCTGAACGGCGGCTTGCTCGGCATCGGCGCCTGGGTGCTGTCCTACGCGGTCGAGGCGGCCGTCAGCGGCTGGCGGCTCCGCCGGCTCGGCTGGTTCGTGGATGCCTGAAGCCTCAAGGCGGGGCATGGCGCGCGCTCAGACAGGCGCGCCATGCGCCGCCGAGAGGAAGGTTATTCCGCCGCCGCCGCCAAGGCCGGCTTCTGGCGCATGCCGCGCACCAGCTTGCCGGGAAGCGCGCCCGTCGCGACGCCGTTCTCGAACGTCACGACGCCCGAAACAATCGAGTACTCGTAGCCCGACGCGCCTTGCATCAAGCGCCGACCGCCGGCCGGCAGGTCCTGGACGACATAGGGCGCCTCGAAATCGAGCGCATCCCAGGCGATGACGTTGAGGTCGCCCTTCATGCCGACGGCGATGCGGCCCCGGTCATGCAGGCCGGCGGCGTCGGCTGTGTCCGTCGTCAGGCGCCGGATCAGTTCCGGCGCGGAAAACTTGCCGGTCGTCTTGCCCCAGTGGGTCAGAAGCCAGGTCGGGAACCCGGCGTCCAGGATGAACCCGACATGGGCGCCGCCGTCGCCGAGGCCCATGATCGCGATCTTCTCGCCAAGCAGCTTTTCCGAGGCCGACAGGCTGTAGTCGGAATAATTCGTGATCGGCATGTAGATGAAGCTCTTGCCGTCATTCTCGAGCAGCATGTCATAGGCGACTTCCGGCGCCGTCAGCCCGTCGCGCTCGGCGATGGCGGCGACGGAGTCACGCGCTTGGGGGATGTAATCCTTGAGGCCGAAGCGGAACATGTGGCCGTAGGACATGCGATGGATCAGCGGGAACGTGCTTTCCTTCACCGGGTCCTCGGACAGGATGGCGGCCCGGATCGCGGGATCGCGGAGCTTCGCGACCTTCTCCGCCAGGGGCAGGTCGTTCAGGCGCTTGAAGGTCGGGCAGCCGGAAAACGGCGTCTGGCTGGCCTGAAGGCCGAGCAGCACGCCGATGGCGCGCGGCGGGAAGACCGGGCGAATGTTCACGCCCGCGTCGAAGGCCTGCTTGTTCAGCTCCAGCAGGCGGTCGAACATTTCCGGCAAGCTGTTGCGCTGGGCGAGGGTATAGACCATCGGCCGGCCGCTGTTCTCCGCGACCCGGCGCAGGATGCCGAACGCCTCGACCGGATCCGGCTCGGCGTTGATGGTGTCGGGCGAGGTGTCGGTGATCCAGTCGGACACGGCTTCGATCATGCCGCTGCCGGCGTCGTTCAGGCCCTCGGCCAGGCCCATCAGCTCATCTTCATAGACCCGGAGCGTCGGGATGTAGTCGCCGGCCAGGGTCTTGTGGCTGGTGGTGCGGCTGGTCGAGACGCCGAAGGCGCCGGCCCGGACGGCCTCGGCCGTCAGCGCGCGCATCTTCGCGATATCGTCCGGCGTCGCCGGCTCGAATGCGACGGCCCGGTCGCCCATCACATTCACCCTGAGGGCGGAGTGGGGAACCAGGGCGCAGACATCGACGTCCCTGGGCTTCGCTTCCAGGGCGTCGAGGAATTCCGGGAAGCTTTCCCAGGTCCATTCCAGGCCCTCATGCATGACGGCGCCGG
>CALAHN010000142.1 GCA_937891825.1 uncultured Alphaproteobacteria bacterium | reverse complement strand
CCTCATGCTCAGAAGGCTCTCTAATCCCGCGCTATGATCCCGGACAGACTCTTAGAGTTGGAGACAGATTTCGCCAGGTCCCAGAGCGAGTAGCTCTTCAGCCAGGGCTGCGGGCCCATGGCGCAGTCGACCTGGCCGCGCTGCATCGCTTCATAGATTTCGGCGCTGGTGACGTTGACCGGCGTGGCGCCCATGTTGGCGGCGAGGACGCCCATGGCGCCGGTGCCGCGGATCTTCTTGCCCTTCCAGTCCTCCGCCGTAACGATCTGGGCGCCGCCGCAGAGCAGGTAGTAGGGCGTCAGCGCATAGGAGGCGAGCGGAATGACGTTTTCTTCCGTGTAGTCCTTCTTGCAGGCCTCGCAATCGACGACGAGCGTCTGATTGACCGCGCCGGTCATCACGCGGGCATCCTTGCCGAGCACGGCGAGGTCGCTCAGCATCGCGCTGACGGGCAGTTCGTTCGGCGTGTAGATATCCGCGAGCAGGCCCATATCGACGGTGCCGTTGCGGATGGCGTTCAGGGTCGTCTTGCCGCTGGCGAGCGTGCCGCCCGGGAACAGCTTGAAGGTCACCGATCCGCCGGTGGCGGCCGTTACCCGCTCGAAGAATGGCTCCAGCCCATAGGTGTGGACCGGGTGCTTGGCGCCGACCAGGCTGGTATACACCAATTCCCGCGCAAGCGTCGGCTGGCTTGCGAGCGCCAGAACAGCGACGGCTGCGCCAAACAGCGGCAGTTTTCTCATAATAAAACTTCTCCCCGATTTTTATGACTGGCCTTGATGGCAAGACAGCAGCGATTTTTCGCTTGGCTAGAACGCTGGCATTGGCAAAAAATTTTTGCAATCTGAGGGTTTTGTCAAAAAAGGTGGGTATTCGATGGGTTAAATATAATTATTGAAATTTTATATCATTTAGAATGAAGTACTCGCGATGAATGCGGCTATGGATATATCGATAAAAAGTGGTCAATGAACAAAATTTTGTTACATGCGAGTAATGATTGGTATTATTCGCCGACCAGAGGTTTAATATCTAGCATGTCGCACGCATGTTCTCGCGCTGCGGCGCGGCGCTTCAGCAACGTCGATCCGCGCGTCGGCGGCTCCGGTTCAGAACAGAAAGTCAGAGGCGTCGATGTTGGCCGCGGTCACGCCGACGATGACGATGAAATCGGAGCCGGTCGGGTTGGCGGTCGGGACAATCTTCGTCTCCGATCCCTGGTTGAAGGCCAGAACCTGGATATCCGCGAAGGAATTGATCGTCGTGTGCGGTCGGAAGTCGATCTTCTCCAGGCCGTCGGCGAAATCCATGACGCGATCGAAGCCGAAATTGTCGACGATGCGGAAAGTATCGACGCCGGCGCCGCCGAACAGCCGGTCGAAATCCGCGCCGCCCTCCAGGATGTCCGCCCCGGCCTCGCCTTCCAGGGTATCGCCGCCGACGCCGCCGATGAGGATATCGTCGCCGTCGCCGCCGCGCAGGGAATCGGCGCCAAGGTCGCCGTTCAGCGTATCGGCGCCAGCGTCGCCGCGCAGCCGGTCGTCGCCGTCGCCGCCGTTCAGGGCGTCATTGCCGTCGCCGCCGAAAAACAGGTCGCCGCCGGCTTCCCCGAAGAAGGTGTCGGCGCCGGCATTGCCCTGGCCCGAATCGTCGTCCGCGCCGCCCTTGATCAGATCGTCGCCCTCATCGCCGCGCATGAAGTCCTGCCCGGCGCCGCCGCTCAGCAGATCGTCGCCGAGACCGCCTTGCAGGTTGTCGTCGCCGTCGTCGCCGAACAGTTGATCGCCGCCGCCGCCGCCGAACAGCGTGTCGGCGCCCGCGTCGCCGGACAGCCGGTTCACGTTGTCGTCGCCGACGAAGGTATCGCCGGCGTTCCCGCCGACGATGTTCTCGATATCGGTCAGGGCCGCGCGGCCGCCGAGCGATGTCGTCGCCCAGTTCTCCGCGAGCCGCGCTTGCGCGACGCCTGCGAAGCCGACAAAGCTCAGCGTGTCCGTGTCCGAGCCGCCGTCATAGCTGTCGCGGCCCTCGACGCCGTAGAACTCGTCCTGGCCGGACCCGCCGATGAGCGTGTCATTGCCGGCGTCGCCGGTCATCAGGTCGGCGCCGCCGCCGCCTTCGATCCGGTCGTCGCCGGCGCCGCCGTATGCCGTGTCATTGCCAGCGTCGCCGTGGATCACGTCGTCGCCGCCCCGGCCGTACAGCGTGTCGTTCCCGTCGCGGCCTTCGATCAGATCGTCGCCGGCGCCGCCATTCTGCGTCTGGGCGAGGTTCGTGCCGATGCGGTGGACGCTGCCCGCCGCCTCGTGGCCATAGACGATGTAGGCGGCGCCGGTGCGCGCGCCGTTCGCGGTCGTTTCCTTGTAGGCGCCGAGCAGCAGATCGTCGAAGCCATCGCCGTTGATGTCGCCGAGCGGACCGGAAAGGCCGCGCCCGACAGCGTCGAACGCCGCGATGCCTTCGACCCGGAAGCCCGTATCGCCATTCAGGCCGCCAAGGTCGATGACCGCATCGAACCCGTCGGCTTTGCCGAAGACGACATAAACCGCGCCGGCCCTTTGCGCGCCGAGCAGGCTGAAGTTCCGGGCGCCGATCGCGATATCGTCGAAGCCGTCGCCGTTCATATCGCCGGCGAACGCGACCGAGAAACCGGCATATTCGCCGTTCCGCACGCCATCGAGACGGAACCCGTTGATCCCGTTCAGCGTTCCAAGATCGATCCGGGGCGGCAGCGCCGTCCTGCCGAACACGACATAGGTCGAACCCTGGTTGGACGCGCCGGGGTTGTCCGCGAAATGGGCGCCGACGAGCACATCGCTCAGCCCGTCGCCATTGACATCGCCGCCGCCCGAGACCGCGAACCCGGCGCCGTCCAGGATGCCGTCGCCCGCGAGGACCACGCCATCGAAGCCGTTGAACGCGGCGGCGTCATTGGCACCTGCCGGGAACCCGATCGAGTTCGGCCGGCCGAGCACGATATAGGCCGCGCCCTCGTCGGAGTTGCCGCCCAGCGACAGCGGGTCGGCGTTGTTGGACCCCATGATGAAGTCCTCGAACCCGTCGCCATTGACGTCGCCCGCGCCATGCACGGATTGGCCGAGTTGCGAGTAAAGGTTGGTCGTCTGGCCGGAGAACAGCGCGCCGGTCGCGGCGCCGACGTTCTGCAGGCCGATATCGCCGTCGAGCTGGCCGTCGGCGGCGTCAAGCCCGATCAGGTTGGGCGCCCCGCCGAACGCCAGATGCACGGCGCCTTCATTGGCATAGTTGAAGCCGCTGACCGGATCGCCGAAGCGGGAGCCGATAATGATGTCGCCGAACCCGTCGCCGTTGATATCCGCCGCCCCCACCGAGTATCCGGCATAGTCCTGGAAGCCGACTTCTCTGCCGAATAACTGAAGGTTTGGGACGACGACAGCCGTAAAACCGACCTCCGATCCGAATACGATATTCGTCGCGCCGGATCTGTTGGCGAGAGCAGATTCGGCTTGGCCGATGAGCACGTCGTCAACCCCGTCGCCGCTGACGTCGCCGGCGGCGGCGACCGAAATGCCGAGCCGGCCCTGGGTGGCGTCGCCGTTCACCCGGAAACCGGTCTCGCCGTTCAGGAGATTGACGTTCAGCACCCCGTCGGCGGCGGCGTCGGCGGCGTCAAGCGTCGCAAGCCCGGCGCCGCCGAAGATCACGTATGCGGCTCCGCTGCCGCCGAACCCGCTATTGGCATATGGCGCGCCGATGACGATGTCCGGGACGCCATCGCCGTTGATATCGCCCGCGCCGGCGCTGGCCCGACCGAATTGGTCATTCACCGCGCCGCCCAGGATCTTCAGTCCAGTGTCGCTCGTCAGATCGGCCAGCTTGATGACAGGGGCAAACTCGGGCATCGCTTAACACTCCGTCAAAAGCCGATTGTTTGGCGGAGTGTGTGTGGCGGCCGATGGACCGGCAAGAGAGATTCGAACATTCCGATCAAGTATTCGCGGTAGAATCCGTCATGGGTATTCAGTCAGGTTCAATCCGGCCGGCGCGGCGGGCGCCTCCAGCCCGAAGGCGCGGTAGACCGCCTGAAACCCCATGAGCGCCCCTTGCTGCAACACGGTTCGGCGCCGCTCGATGTTCGAGATCGCGACGGCCTCTGGCGGGAGCGTTACGGCCGCGACATAAGGCGGCCCCAGCCCGCTCGCCGCGGCGTCGATGGCCGCGATCTCGCCGCGATAGCGGGCGAGGTGGGCGCGGTACTGCTCTCCGACGCCCGGCTGCTGGCGGTCGAGCCAGGGCGCCACCAGAAGTTTTTCCACCAGGTCGAGCTTGTGGGCTGCGTGGCCCTGGGGCCGGGTGCGCAGCGCCAGAATATGGGTCGCGCCGCGGGCGCGGGCGGTCGCGTAGGGAATGTTCTCGTAGACGCCGGCATCGACGAAGCGCTCGCCGTCGATCACCACCGGCGGGCCGGCGACGCCTGGAATGCGGGCGCTGGCTTTCAGCGCGTGGAACAGCGCTTCCTTGTCAGCGAAATGCGCGATCGCCGCCGACTGCCGGCGGTCGAGGCTGGAGGCGACGCAGACGAGGCGGCTCCTGGCCGTCAGCACCGCCTGCCAGTCCAGCTCCTTCGGCCCCCGGCAGACCTCATCCAGCAGGAAATCCACGGAGACGACGGGCTTGCCGAGGAATAGTCGGCGCTTCGCGATGAAGCGGCGGTTGTTGATTTCCTCATAGAAGATGCGCGTTCCGAAAGCCGCCTGCCCAGCGACGAAATAGGCCCCGGCGATGGCGCCGGCCGAGCTGCCGATCACCTCGTCGAAGCCCTGGGTCAGGCCTATATGCTCCAGCGCCGCGACCATGCCGCCGCAGACGACGCCGCGCATGCCGCCGCCTTCGATCACGAGCGCGAGGCGCATGCCGTCCTGGGGAGCGCCCGCCGCGGCGCGCGCCTGCAAGGCGGCCAGGATCCGGCCGGCATGCCCGGCGCCCGCATTCGCCGTCATCCGGCGGAGCCGCCAAGCACGAAAGCGCCATAGATCGAGGGCGGCAGGCCCATCGCCTTCAGGCGATCCCGGGCCGCCAGCCAGGCGCGGCCATAGTCGCCGGTCCGGGCGATTTCGTGGAACACGGTCATGTAGGTCTGGGTCGGCTTGTCGTGCACCGGCCAGAGACTGTTCATGACCGCCCGCGCGCCGCCCAGATAGAAACTGCGGGCGAGGCCGAGGAAGTCGTCGCCGGCGCTTGCCTGACCGAGGCCGGTCTCGCACGCCGAGAGCACGACAAGGTCCGCCTTCAGCGGCGCTTCGAAGAGCCGGGCCGCCGTGATCGAGGCCGGTCCATCCGGCCCGCTCAACAGAATGGCGGACGCCAGGGGGTCGCGGGCGTCAAACAGGCCGTGGGTCGCGAGGTGGAGAACCCGCACCCCGTCGCCGACCGCGTTCCGGATCGCTGCTTCGTTCGCCTTCGCGCCGATCAGCGTCTGGGCGTTGTAGAGCCGCCCGATGCGTTCGGCCTCCGCCCGCGCGCCGGGCAGCGCCTCCCAGTCCGCGCCGAGCGTCGGATCGCCGACGACGGCCGCCGCCCGCGTCGCGCGGCCGGGGCCGCCCGTCCGGGCGAGCCAGCCGCCCGTCGGCAGCACGACGACGGGCCGGTTCACGTCAAGCGCGCCCCAGGGCACGAAATAGAGCGGCCCGGTCGGTATGATATAGAGGACCCCCTGGCGCGCGCTCGCCGAAAGCCCGAGGCCGGCCTGGATCGTCGCCGCAGCTTCGGTCTGGGCGTCCGCCTGACTGAGCGGATCGTCGGTTGTGAAGGGCGTCAGGGCTTGCAGCAATGCGTCCGGCGCGATGTCGCTCGTGATCAGCTTCGCGCTGTTCCGCCGGATCTCGAGGAAGCGGAACCTGGCGTCTCCGTCGTCGCCGGCGAGGGCATAAAGCATGCGGTCGGCTGGCGTCAGCGCCTGTTGAATGCGCCCAAGCGGGACGGTCGAAACGGAAAGGGCATCGGCCAGTTCCGGCGCCCGGCGGCGGAGGTCCGCCAGCAGCGCCGTGCGCTCCACGAGCAAGGCGCGGGTCTTCTGGCCGCCGTCGGTCTGTCCGGCGCCTGGCGCGGCGTTGATCGCCCGCTCGCGGCGAATGGCGTCGGAGAGGTCCTTGATCCTGGCGACGGCGTCGCGATTGCGCCCGCTCGCCAGGGCCTGGCGGCCCAGCATATCGACGAAGGCGCGCGCCCGGCCTCGTTCCAGGTCGGCGAAGGCGCCGGCCATGTCGTTCCGGGCGAGGTCGAAGTCGACCAGGGCCTGGGTGACGGCATCCTTGCCGGCCCCGAAGCGGCGCTTGGCGGCGTCGGTCGAAAGCGCGCCGGATACGGCGTCGATGCTGGCGTCGGCCGCCCTGTAGGCCCGCTCCGCCGCCGCCCGGTCGCCGGTCGCCAGCAGCGCCGCGCCCGATAAAGCCTGCAATTGCCAGAGCGACCCGTCATGGCCGCGCGCCGCAGCTTCGCCGGCCGCCGCCGCCGCGACCGACGCCGCCAGATCGGGCCGGCCGATGTCCAGCAGCACGCGCGCGCGGATCGCTTCAACGGAGCTGACGCCCGCCGCATAGCCCATCGCCAGCAGATAGGCCCGCGCCGAGGCGAAGGTTCGGTCGGCGGCGGCGATATCGCCGGTCTGCTTCAGCTTTGCGGCCGCGATGATCGCAAGGTTCTGGCCGCGCCCGAAGAACATGTCCCGGTCGAGCTTCAGATAGGCGCTGTAGAGCTGATGGCGCCAAGCATAGTGCGATTCCTCGAACAATTGCTCGGCGGCTTCCGCCCAGGGCAGGGCGCGCGCGTAATCGCCTTTGAGCATCAACGCGCTCGCCGTGACGAGATAGGCCCGGAACTGGCTGCGGTTCAGTAGCGCCAGTTGCGGGATCTGCGGCGGAAACACGAAGAGCGACGGCGCCCGGAAGGACCGCAGCGCCTCCACGACCTGCAATTCGTCGCGGATCGCGCCGTCATAGTCGCCGAGCCAGAGCCGCGCTTCGCCCCGGAGCGCCCGGGTCCCGAGGTTCGTGCCGAAATGCGCGGCCTCCAGCGGCTCCAGCAGGTCGAGCGCTTCGTCCGCGTCCGCCGCCTGTCCCGCCGCGATCAGGGTGCGGACCCTGGAATAGGCGACGAACCAGCGCTCCAGCGGGTCGTCGGCCTCCAGGGCGGCCTCGGCGAGGAGCGTCAGGCTGGCGTCATAATCGCCCGCGAGAAAGGCCGCGTTCACCGCGCCCAGGGTCGGCGTGACGATGAAGTTGAAGCTGTTGACCTCGCCGGCGCTGGGCAGGGCGATGCTCGAGGCGTCGGGCACCGGCAGGTCGATGGCTTCGCGGGTCTCCAGGCCTTCCGGGCGGGCGCGTATGGCGGTCGCAAGGCGGGCGTCGGTGACGGGCGCCGGCTGGCCCAGCATGCCGATCAGATTGGTTTCCTGCGGCTTCAGGCCGATGTCATAGAGGACGTAATCGCTGATCGACGCGACCACCAGATCGCCCCAGCGATAGGCGCTTTGGGCGAAATAGGCGCGCGCCGCGTCCAGCATGTAGCGGGATGCTACGACGTCCTTGGTCAGGCCGATCCGGGCGGAGCCGAGGAAGGTCAGCAACCAAGCCTCGCCCTCGTACATATGGGCGTCGGCCTTGACCACGATGCCGAAAACCGGGTGCTGCGTCAGGCCGATCGCCTGCTGGTGCCGCTCCAGCCCCATCTGGCCCCAATGTGCGGCCTTGGCGTAGTCGTGCTTCATCAGATAGGCGCCGGAAAGGCCGATATAAGCCCGGATCAGGGCCTTAGAGAGCCGGGTGACGGTCCCGAGATTGTCGATCGGGCCATAGTAGAAATCCGGAATCCACCAGGGGCCGGCGTCGGCCAGAAGCTGCGTGTAATACTTGATCGCCTTGTCGGGCTGGCCCAGCCAGAAGTACACCTGCCCATATTGCGACAGCGTCTCGGCATTGTCCCCAAAGAGGGCGAATTCCATGTCGCGGAAGGTCTCGAGCGCCTTGAACACCTCGATTGTGCGGCCCGCGTGGATCATCGTCTGGATGCGGAGCGACTGCAGGAAGAACTTGGCCTCGGGCGTGTCCGGCAATGAGGCTTCGGCGTCGCTCAGCCGCGCTTCCCAATATTGCCAGTCCTTGTCGGCGCTGGCGCGCCAGAGCTTCTCCAGTTCCGGCGTGACCGGCAGGCCGAAGGCGGTCTTCTCGCCGGTGCGCGGCAGATGCACGCTCGTGTCGATCGGCGGAATGTCGAAGTCCCGCAAGACCGGCCGTGCGCGCTGAAGGTCGACCGCCTTCAGCTTTTCGACGCGGGCTTCGGAGAGCGCCGGGGTCAAATCGATCGGCGCGAGCTCCGGCGTATCGATATGCATCGTGCATGCCGCAGTCAGCGCCGCCGCCGCGGCCGCAAACCCCTTTAGCGTCGATCCAAGTGCCCGCATCCGCCGTCCCAAAACCGTGAAGCTGCTGAAATCCCAACTTGATTTTGTGCCATAGTGCCGGGCAGGAATGCAAAAGCTTTGGAGCGGCGAGCGTTGTCGATGGGCAAGCGCCTTGAAAAATCACGGCTGGCGTTGGTCGGGCAGGGGCTGCTGATCGTGGCGGCCGCCGCGCTGTTGGCGGGCGGGGCGTTTCGATATTTTCCGCCGCTTGCCGCCGTTGCCGGCGGGGCGGCCGACCGGCTGCAGGCCGTGGGCCGCGAACTTCAGGCCGAGCAATACCCCCATGTCTCCGTCGTCGCGATCACGGAAGCGACCTTGGCGCGGCTGCCCTATCGCTCCCCGATCGACCGCGGCCTGCTTGCCGATATTCTGGCGGCGATCCGGGACGCCGGCGCGCGCGCGGTCGCTTTCGACATCCTGTTCGACCAGCCGACGGAGGCCGAGAAGGACCTGCGGCTGATCCAGGCGATCAAGGCGTTTCCCGCGCCGGTCGTCGCGGCCTGGGCGGACGCCCGCTCCGGCATGACGGACGCGCAGACGGCCTGGCTGACCGAATTCTTCGCAGCCAGCGGCGCCCAACGCGGCGGCGCGGGCCTTGTCGTCGATGGCGATGGCGTCGTCCGCCGGCACCGCCCTTTTGACGCAGAGGCCAGCGTCCGAGCGCTCCCCGCCGCCGCGGCCGATTTATCCGAGACGGCCGAGACGGCCGACACAAGCGTCGCCATCATCGACTGGCTCGGCCCGACGACGGACGGCAAGGCGGCGTTTCAGATCCTCCCGGCGCATAGCTTGCCCTTGATGGCGCAGCGCCCGGCGATCTTGAAGCGCTGGCTGGAGGGCCGGATCGTGCTGATCGGCGCGGCGCTGCCGCAGACCGACCGGCATCTGACAGCGCTCGCGGCCGACCCGGGCCAGCCGGCGACGACGCCGGGCTTGCTCGTCCATGCCCATATCCTGGCGCAGATGCTGGATGGGCGCAGCATCCAGACGCCTGGCCCGATGGCTTTCTGGGCGATCCTCGGGCTGGCGGCGCTGATCGGCGTCGCTATCGGCTTCAGCGGTGTCGCGCTCTGGCTGCAGGGGCTGGGCGTGCTGGCGGTCCTGGCGGCCTGGACGGGGGCTGCGATCCATCTCGCGCAGAGCCATGCGACGATCGCGCCCCTCGGCCAGCCGACGCTGGCCTTCGGGATCGCCTTCGCGCTTGCCGCCAGCTTCTATGGCTACCGGCAGCGGCGGGCCAAGGCCTTCATCCGCAATGCTTTCTCCCGTTATGTCGCGCCGCAACTGGTCGATGCGCTGACCGCCGATCCGGACCAGTTGCAGTTGGGCGGCGAGCGGCGGGTGATGAGCTTCATCTTCACCGATATCGCCGGATTCACCGCGATGAGCGAGCGCCTGCCGCCCGCGCGGCTGAACGCGCTCCTGAACGCCTATCTGGATGGCATGAGCCGGATCGTCCTCGAGCATGGCGGCACGCTGGACAAATTCATCGGCGACGCCGTCGTGGCGCTGTTCGGCGCGCCGGTCCGCCAGACGGACGATGCGGCCCGCGCCTTTGCCTGCGCGACAGCGCTCGACCGGTTCGCGGAAGCTTTCCAGGAGCGGCATCGGGCGGATGGCCTCGGCGTCACCCGGATCGGCGTGCACCGGGGCGAGGCGACGGTCGGCAATTTCGGCGGCGATATGCGCTTCGACTACACCGCCATGGGCGACGCCATGAACACGGCCGCCCGGCTGGAGGGCGCCAACAAGGCCTTCGGCACCCGCATCGCCTTCAGCGAGGCCCTGGCCGCAGGGCTGGGGGTTGGGCCAGAGGGCGCGCCGGATCCGGGCCTCCGCCGGATCGGCGGCGTGATCCTGAAAGGCCGCAGCACGGCCCTGGAAGTCTTCACATTGCCAGAGGGCTTGGATTCGGCGGCCCTGGCCGCGTATCATCGGGCGCTGGAGTTGATGGACAACGACATGCCGAAGGCGCGGGCGGCGATGGCGACGCTTCAGAGCAGCTTGCCCACGGACCCGCTGATCGCACTGCATGCGGCGCGGATCGCGGCCGGCGAAACCGGATCGGCGTTCGAGTTGAAAGAGAAGTGATGCGGAGTTCGCGATCCTCTGGCCTGCTTGCCGCCCTCGCCGCCGCAGCCCTGCTGTGGTCGGCGGGCGTCGGCGCGGGCGAGATCGTCATCCTGGAGTCCAGTGCGCCCGGCCTTGAAGCTGGCGCGATCGTCGATGCCGCGACCGTCGTCGCCATTCCCGCCGGCGCCGAGGTCGTGCTGGTCGAGGAAGACGGCTCCAGCCGGACGGTCAAGGGGCCGTTCGATGGCGCGTTGGGCGGCTTGGGCGCGGCGGCGGCTGTGGCCGGCGGCGGCGGCCTCGTCGGCTCCCTCAGCAAGCTGGTGGTCGAGCGCGCGAATGAACGTCAGGTCCTGGGCGCCGTCCGCGCCGCGCCGGGCCAGACGGTCGCGAAGGTCTTCGTCGTCGATATCGCCCGCTCGCAAACCGCGTGCGTGCCCGCGGGCGCGCAGCCGGTCTTCTGGCGCCCGGCGACGCTGGCGGTCGAGTCCGAACTGACCATCGCCAATAACGCCGGCGGCCCGGTCGGCCGCGCGCTCTGGCCGAAGGGCGAGCAGCAGCTCAAGTGGCCGGACAGCCCGCCGGTCATCGACGCCAACCGCTACACGATCCGCCTCGCGGCTGCCCCCCGCCCCGTCGCCATCGACCTCCGCATCGTCCCCGCCATCCACGCGACGCCAGCCCAACAAGCCGACTGGATGGCCGCCGTCGGCTGCCGCCGTCAGGCGGAGCGGGCGCTGTCGCTGGAGTAGGGGCGGCGGTTGGACCGTTGAAAGACCGCTGACGTTCAGATAGATCGCCGCCAACGTCAGCGACCCGCAACCACCCCCTCAATCCCCGCCAGCCAGCGCCTTGGTTTGTTGGCTCGGGAGTTGGGTCGCGCCGGCGAGTTCGATTTCCAGGGCTTTTTCGACGGCGGCGCGGGGTTTGGAGAAGCCGGCGAGCAGGTTGTACAGGACTGGCGTCAGGAACAGCGTCAGCGTCAGCGACAGGCCGAGGCCGCCGACGATGACGGCGCCGATCGCCGCCCGGCTTTCGGCGCCCGCGCCCGACGCGATCACCAGGGGCACCGCGCCCAGGATCGTCGAGATCACGGTCATCAGGATCGGCCGGAAACGCAGTACCGACGATTCGATCACGGCCTCGCGCACGCTTGCGCCTTCGTCGCGCAATTGATTGGCGAACTCGACGATCAGAATGCCGTTCTTCGCCATCAGCCCGATCAGCAGAATGATGCCGATCTGGCTGTAGACGTTGATCGAAAGCCCCCAGATCGCCATGACATAGATCGCGCCCGCGACCGCGAGCGGCACGGACAGCATGATGATCAGCGGGTGAATGAAGCTTTCGAACTGGGCCGCGAGCACCAGGAAAACGATCAGCAGCGCCAGCAGGAAGATCACGACGATGTCGCCGGACGTGTCCTTGTAGGTCGCCGACTGGCCGGCATAGCCGAGACGGGCAGTTTCCGGGAGGAGCCGCTTGGCGCCGTCCTCCATGTAGGCGATGGCGGTGCCGAGGGCGTAGTCGGGGGAAAGCGACGCGGAGATCGTGATCGAGCGTAGGCGGTCCGTCCGGCGAAGCTCCGCCGCCGCCGCCGCCTCGCTGGCGGCGATCAGGGCGTTCAGGGGGACGAGCGTCTTGCCGTCGCCGGCGCGCATGAAAACATTGTTGATATCGGTCGGCGTGCGCCGGTCCTCGGCGCGGGCCTGCAGGATGACCGGATATTCGCGGCCCCGGTCGACATAGGTCGTCACTTCGCGCGAGGCGAACAGGGTTTGCAGGGTTTCGGCGATGACCTCGGCCGAAATACCGAGATCGTTGGCGCGCGCCCGGTCGAGCGTGAGGTCGAGCTGCGGCTGGTTTTCCTCATAGTCGATATCGGGATTGACCAGTTGCTCGTTCGCCTCGGCGTGCGCCAGCAAGGCGGCCGCCCATTCCTTGACCAGTTCGAAATCCGGCCCGCCGACGGTGATGCGGAGCGGCGTCGCGCTGCCGCGGAGGCCAAGGCCCGCGGGGGTGGCGACGCCGGCCTTGGCGCCGGCGAGGGCGCGCGCGGCGGGCTGCATGGCGTTGACGATCTTCGCCTGACTGTCCTCCCGATCGTCCCAGGGCGCCAGGCGCATGACGACGAAGGCGCGGTAGGGACGGTTGCCCCATCCGACCAGCGAATAGACCGTCGAGATATTGCCCTTCGCGACCTCGGGCCCCAGGGCTTGTTCGATGATCTTCGCCTGGGCGTCGGTATAGGCGAGGCTGGCGCCCTGGGGCGCCGTGATCGGCACGAAGGCGACGCCGCGATCTTCCTTTGGCGCAAGCTCCTGGGGCAGGGTTCCGTAGAGGATGACCGAGCCCGCGACGAAGGCCAGCGCCATGGCGATCACGATGACCGGCGCCCCGAGCGCCCGGCTCAGGAGGCCGCGATAGCCGCGCTCGAACCGCGACGGCCCGGCGTCGCGCGCGTCCTGGGTCTTTTGCGCCCTGACCACGCGGGACGAGATCATCGGGCAGAGCGACAAGGCGACGAAGGTCGAGATGATGACGGCCGCCGCCATGACCAGGCCGAACTCGCTGAACAGCCGCCCGACCTGACCGCCGAGGAAGGAGATCGGCACGAAGACCGCGATCAACGTGATCGAGGTCGCCATGACCGCGAAGGTCACCTGCTTCGAGCCGCGCACGGCCGCGACCAGGGGCGATTCGCCCTCATCGGTGCGGCGCTGGATGTTCTCCAGCACGACGATCGCGTCATCGACCACGAGGCCGATCGCCAGCAGCAAGGCCAGCAGCGTCAGGACGTTGATCGAGAAGCCGAACGCCTGGATCATCGACAGGCAGCCGATCAGCGCCACCGGAATGGTCACCGCCGGCACGAGCGTCGCCCAGAACGACCGGAGGAACAGCAGGATCACCAGCACCACCAGCACCAGCGAAATCCCAAGCGCGATCAGGACTTCGCGAATGGAGGCGGCGATGAAAAGCGCATCGTCGGAGCCGACGGTGATGCGCATGCCGTCGGGCAGGGATTGGTTGATCTCCGCGACTTCGGCGCGCACGGCTTGCGAGATCGCCATGGTGTTGGCCTGGCTCTGCCGGATGACCTGCAGGCCGATCGCCGGCTGCCCGTCGGCGCGGACGATGACCTCTTTGTCCTCGACGCCGCGCTCGACCCGTGCGATGTCGCTGAGGGGCACCGGATATCCAGCGAGCTTCGCGACGACGATATTGCCGAAGGCCTCGGGCGTCGCGAGACGGCCGTCGAGGCGAATATCCTGGAGGCGGGTGACGGAGGTCAATTCGCCGCCCGGCAACTCGACATTGTTGCGCCGGATCGCAGCTTCCACGTCGGCCACCGTCAGATTGCGCGCCGCGAGCGCCCGGCGGTCGAGCCAGATGCGGATGGCATAGCGCCGTTCGCCGCGCAGTTCGACGCTTGCGACCCCGTCCAGGGTCGACAGACGGTCGATGACGAAGCGGGCGGCATAGTCGGAAATCTCTTCCGGCGATTGCCGGCTCGAGATGATGGCGAGGCGCATCACCGGATCGGCATCGCTGTCGCTCTTGATGACGATCGGTTCGTCCGCGCCGTCCGGCAGGTTGCCGCGGATGCGCCCGACAGCATCCCGGACATCGTTCGCGGCCTCATCGATGTTGCGGCCGGTCTCGAACTCGACGACCGTGCTCGAGCGGCCGCGCCGGCTCTGGGAGGTGATCGATTTGACGCCCGCGACGCCGGAGACCGAGCTTTCGACGATCTCCGTGATGTCCGTATCGACGATCTGGGGCGATGCGCCGACATAATTGGTCGAGACCGAGACGATGGCCGAATCGACGTCCGGCAACTCCCGGATCGGGATCGACATCAGGGACGCGATGCCCGCGACGACGATCAGCAGATTTACGACAAGCGCGAAAACCGGCCGACGAATGGCTAAGTCGGACAGCGTCATGATTTGGCGTCCGTGCCGGGCGGCTTCGGGATTTTTGCGCCCGGCGCCCGGCGCAGTGGGGCGCCGTCCTTCGCCTTCTGCACGCCCCGCGTGACGATCTCATCGCCTGGGGCGACGCCATCTAGAATTTCGACATAGCCGAACCGGCGCTCGCCGATCGTCACGGGGCGCCGTTCAGCCCGCCAATCGCCAGGTTCTTTCTGGACGGCGGCGTACAGGAAGGCCTGGGAGCCGTCCAGCACGATCGCCTCCTCGGGAACGGTGGTCGCCATCCGTGTCTCGAGCACGACGGACAGGTGCATGAACATGCCGGCGGGCAGGGTATGGTCCGGGTTCGCGATGCTGGCGCGGGCCTTGAAGGAGCGGGCGATCGGATCGATGCGGGTGTCGAGCTGTTCGATCACGCCGCCGAACGCGCGTCCGGGGAACGCCGCCGCCCCGGCTGTGACCTCCTGGCCGGGGCCGATCTGCCCAAACTTGTTTTCCGGCAGCGAAAACTCGATCTCCACAATCGACAGATCGTCCAGCGTCGTGATCAGGTCGCCGTCTTCCAGACGGGAGCCCGGTTCGACCTGCGCGAAGCCGACGACGCCGCTGAACGGCGCGAGGATCGTGCGATCCCGAAGCCGCCGGGCGGCGCGGTCGCGGTCGGCGCGGGCGGTCGCCAGTTCCGCCACGAGCTTTTCTGTGGTCGAAGCCGTGATGGCGCCGCGTTTCCGCAATGCCTGGGCGCGGCCGACGGCGTTCGCTGCTTCCTTCAGGCGGGCTTCGGCCTCGACCAGGTTGGCGCGCTCGATCTCGCTATCCATGCGCAGCAGGACCGCGCCTTCCTTGACGGCGGCGCCGGCTTCGAAGCCGACTTCGGTGACGCGGCCGGTGGTCAGGGGGCGGACATCGATCGACCGGTGGGCGCGGGTCGTGCCGACCGCGTCGACCGCCGTCGTCATTTCCCGGCGCTCGGCCTTCGCGAGTTCGACGACAGGCCCGGCGGCCCTGGCGGGACCTTTCTCGACCGTCGCCGGCGCATATTGCAGCCAGGCAAAGTAGCCCCCGCACGCAAGCAGCGCGATGCCGATCAGAACAGCCATTTGCTTTGCGAAGGACATTTTCTGGAACACCTGCAGGCTGAAGCTATGCCGCTGTCACGGAAAAACGAGGCTTAGCCGGTCAGCGCGCAAAAGCGCCAAGCACCGCACGCTAACATTCGTCGGAAAATCGATTTCCGTCAAATGAAATTGCGGGCTACGCCTGTTGCTCAAGGGGCATTCCGGTCGTGGGTTTCGGGTTTTGCGCGCATCAGCATGCCGAACAGGTCGCGCGGATCGTCCGGGTCCGCCAGCAGGTCGAGCGGCTCGAAGCAGCCGGTCGGCTCGATCAGATCGCGGATGTAGCTGAGAACGGCGGTGAGAAAGTCGTCCACTGGAGCGGCGGGATAATCTCGCT
>CALAHN010000141.1 GCA_937891825.1 uncultured Alphaproteobacteria bacterium | reverse complement strand
GCGCGCGCGGCAGCGGCCGCCGCCGGGACCGCAGCGGCCGCCGGAGCGCCTGTCGGCGCGGCAGCGACAGCCTCGCCCGGCGCCATGGCGAAGGTCACGGCGATCGCCATGGGCTGGGGCGGCGTCGCCACGGGGTCCGGGGCCAGCAACCAGGCCGCGGCCGCTGCGGCATGCACGCCAAGCGACAGACATACCGCCGCCGCCAGGCGGCCGCGCCGCGCCGGATGCCGCGCCGGACCGGCGGAGCGTTCAGCAGCGCGCGCTTGCATCGATCCGCTCCAGCATGCCCAGGGGGTCGCCCCGAACGCCATAGCAGCGGGCGAGATTATCCGCCGTCAGCACGTCCCCGGCCGGGCCGATCGCACGGAGCCGGCCTTCATGCAGCAGCGCCAGCCGGTCGGCGAAGCGCTGGGCGAGGCCGAGATCGTGCGTGACGACGACGACCGCCATGCCGTCACCGGCCGCCCGCCGCAATGCCGCCATCACATCGAGCCCATGGCCGGGGTCGAGCGCCGCCGTCGGCTCGTCGGCCAGCAGCACGTCCGGCTCCGTCGCGAGCGCCCGGGCCAGCAGCGCCCGGCGGAGTTCGCCGCCCGAAAGCGCTGTCGCCGGCCGGTCCTTGAGGCTCATCAGGTCATGGGCTTGGAGCGTCCGCTCGACGATAGCGCGGTCCGCCGCTGTGACGCGCTGGCCGTGGGGCAAGCGGCCAAGCAGCGCCAGGTCCCAGACCGTGATCGGCCAGTGGGCCTGACTGTCCTGGGCCAGATAGGCGATGCGGCGGGCGCGCAGACTGGCCGGCGTCTCGCCCAGAACCTGCCCATCCAGCAACACCCGCCCCGAAGCCGGCGGCACGAGGCCGGCCATTGTGCGGAGAGCGGTCGTCTTGCCCGCGCCGTTCGGCCCGACCAGCGCCAGGAGCGACCCCGCCTCGACCGCAAGCGAAACCTCCTGGAGCGCCAGATGGCGTCCAAGGCGCGCCGATACGCTTTCGAAGACCAGCTTGCTCATTGCGGATTCCGCCGCTGGCTATAGATCAGGTAGAGGAAGAACGGCGCGCCGACGAGCGCAGTCAAGACTCCCAGCTTCAGTTCCTCCGCCGGGGCCGCCAGCCGGGCGCCGATATCGGCGAACAGCGTCAGCACCGCGCCGCCAAGCGCGCTCGCCAGCAATAGCGGGCGGGGCCGATAGCCGACGAGCGGGCGCAGCAGGTGCGGCGTCACGAGGCCGACGAACCCGATCGCGCCCGCGACCGCCGTCGCCGCGCCGACGCCAAGCGCGACGCCCAGCACGATGCCGCGCGCGGTCCTCCCCATATCGAACCCAAGCGTCCGGGCGGTATCCGGCCCAAGCGTCAGGGCATCGAGCGCCGGCGCCTGGCGCAGGATCAGCCATGCCCCGGCCGCCATGAACGGCGCCGCCAGCCAGACATGCTCGAAGCTCCGGTCGGCGAGCGAGCCCATCATCCAGAACATGATTTCCGAAGCCGCGAAGGGATTGGGCGCGAAGTTCAGGGCAAGCGCCGTCAAGGCCCCAGCCAGGCTGGCGACGGCGACGCCGGCCAGGATCAAGCTGAGGCTGTCGCCGCTTCGGCCCGCCAGCAGCCAGACCAGACCGACCGCCGCCAATGCCCCCAGGATACCGCCAAGCGGCAGCGCCCAGACAAACATCGCCGCCAGGCCGCTGTAGAAGACGAGGACAGCCCCAAGCGCCGCCGCCGCGCTCGCGCCGATCAGGCCCGGCTCCGCCAGGGGGTTCCGCAGTAACCCCTGCAGGGCCGCGCCCGACAGCCCAAGCGTCGCGCCGATCAGGAGGGCGAGCAGCGCGCGCGGCAGCCGCACCTCGATCACGATGATCCTGAGCGTCGCGTCGCCGGCGCCGAACAGCGCGGAGAGCGCGTCCGCCGGCGCAATCGAGGCAGCGCCGAGCGTGAGCGAGGCGAGGAAAGCGCCCACGAGCGCCAGTCCAAGGCCGATGGCAAGGCCCGGCTTCATGGCGCCAGGCGCTTGCGCGCATCGGACATCAGCCAAGCTGCATCGGCGACCGAGGGCGCGCCGCATACCCAAAGCTTGTCCGGAATCGTGACCGTGCGCGGCCCCTTGAAGGCGCCGCGCAACGCGGGATGGGCAAGCGGCAGGTCCGCCAGCGCGGCGGCGTCGCGCCCGGCCTTCGCCAGAAGCGCCGGATCGGCGAGCAACAGCGTCTCAAGCGAGACCCGCGCCGCCCCGTCCAGCCCGAGCGCCTGGCCCAGATCGACAAAGCCGACATGCCGCGCCGCCGCCCCGGCGAGCGAGGCGCTGGCGGGGGTGTAGCCTTTCGACCAGTAAAGCGCGACGACAGGCGGCGTCGGGTCGGGCGCGGCGGCCGGCGGCAAGGCCGCGTCGAACGCCGCGATCAGGCGCGCGCCACGGGCCTCCGTTCCGAGCAAGCCAGCGACCAGGCGGATATTGCGGCGAATTTCCTCGAAGCTGTCCGCGAGCGGCAGGTCGACGACCGGAATATTCTGGCGGCGCAATAGAAAACTCAACGGGCGCGCCGCGAAGGCGCCGGCGAACACCAGATCCGGCGCCAGGGGCAAGATCTCTTCCGCCAGGCCATGATTGAGGGGCAGGCCCTGGGCCGCATCCGCCTCCGTCGTGAAATTGCCGTCGGTCGCGAAATAGCTGAGGGAGGCGATCTGCGACCGGTCGGCCAGCAGCAGCAGCAGGACATCCGCGCAGAGGTGGGTCGAGACGACGCGCTCGGGCGCCGCCGCCGCCACGCCGCCGCCGCCGGACCAGAGCCCAGCGGCGACGACGATCGCAAAGGCGGCGGCGCGTAGCGTCATCTAGAACGGCCCAAGCGTCGCGCGGACGCCGATGAACGCGCCGATCCCGGGATTGGCGAACCCGAAGACATCCTCATATTGCTCATCCAGGAGGTTCTCGATGCGGCCGAACACTTCGACGCCGTCCGTCACGGCGAAGGCAGCGCCGACATTGACCAGGGTATAATCGTCCAGCGTCACCCGGTCGGCGTTCGCAAAGAAATTGGAGAACGCCAGATCCTCCTGGGAGCCATGATAGTCGACGCCGAGATCGACCGACGCCTTGTCGTCCAGAAACCGGTGAGACAGGTTGAGACTCGCCAGTACGTTCGGCCGGCGCAGCAACGTGTCGCCGGCGGCGTCTTCCCCCTGCATGTAGGTAAACTGGCCCTGGATCGCGGTATTCTCGAAAAGCTGGACCGCGGCCGAAAGCTCGACGCCGCGAATGTTCGAGGTCCCGCCCAGATTGACCGATGTGTTCCCGGCCCCTTGAATCAGGTCGGTGATCGCATTCTCGAAATAGGTCACGTCGACGATGGCCTTTCCGCCAAACAGCGATTGCTCGACGCCGAAATCCCAGCCCTCGCTGCGCTCCGGCTTGAGCGCCGGGTTCGGGACGAAGTTGGGACCGAAGCCGAACAGCTCGAACAAGGTCGGGTTCTTCACGCCCTCGCCGTAGCTGCCGTGCAAGCGCGTGCCCGTCTCCACATGATTATAGGCCGCCGTCGCGCGGACCGTCGTCGCGTCTTCGAAAATGTCGCTATCGTCATAGCGGCCGCTGAAGGAGAGAAACAGCCGATCCCAAAGGCCAAGGCGATATTCGCCGACGAAGCCGTGGTTCACGATGTCGAGATTGGAATCGCCGGACAGGCTCCGCGTCTCCTGGGCCTCATACTCGCGCTCGGCCATCAGCGTGACGCCGTGGGTCGCGCTGGCGAAACCCGGCGTCTCGAAGAAGAGATTGGTCTGGGTCGTCAGGCGGGTCTTGTCGCCGTTGGCGGTGAAGGATCTGACGCCGTTCTCGAACGTATCCTGATCGTCCTGGGCATGACCGAGCGACACGATCTGCTCCCAAGCGCCGTCGAGCAGCGTGGCTTTCGCCTGGATGCGGCCGATCGCCTGATCGGACGTGGTGATCGTATCGCCGTCGACGACAACGATGGGCCCGGCGACAGCCGGCTGCGGGTCGCTTTCAACCGACGAATCCATGATCCGGCCGAACGCTTCGAACTCCAGAATTTCCGTCGGCCGCCAGCCGATCTTGGCGGACGCCGTCAGGTTCTCATAGCCGTCCCGTTCGGTATTGCCCTGGGACTTGGGCGCGGAGGAGACGCCTGCCGTCCGAAAGCCGGCGACATTCAGCGCATAGTCGAACGCATCGCCGCCGCCGGAGACGCCCGCCGCGGCGCTCGCGGTATTGAACGACCCGCCCTCGGCCCGGGCGGCGACGCGAGGGGCGCCCTTGCCCTTCACGGTAATGATATTGATGACGCCGCCAATGGCGTCGGATCCATAAAGCGCGCTTTGCGGGCCGCGCAGGATCTCGATCCGCTCCACATCGTCGGCCAGCAGGGTCGACAGGTCGAATTCGCTGGCGCCGCTGGGGTCGTTCACTTCCACCCCGTCGATCAGCACTAATGTCTGGTTCGCTTCCGCGCCGCGGATCCGGACTTGCGTGATCGAGCCGACGGGACCCGACCGGCTGAGCGCAACGCCCGGAACTTCCCGCAGGAGATCGGAGACGAACCGCGCCTGTTTGCGTTGAATGGCCTCCCGCTCGATGACGGTGACGGCGCTGCCGACCTGATCGGACGGCAACGGCGCGGCGCTGGCCGAGACGACGACGTCCGGCAGGGTCCTGACGGTTTGCCCGAATGCGGGCGCGGCCAGCGCCGCGATCGCGGCCCCGGCAATACATGAAATCTTATACAAGGCGATGCCCCTTCGTTGATCCTGCGTTTCAAGCGAAGGACGACATGCGGCTCCGGCGGCCGCTCAAGGCAGCCTGGCAGACGCGCGTCTCCCGCGCATCGCCTGAAACGGAGTTCCGTCGCGCGGCCATATCCCGGACCACGCAGGGGCGATACTGGCGTCGGCAGGTCTCCTGGCTCGCGGGTCGTCACGCTTTGCATCCAGCCTTCCCAGTTGCCCAGTGGCCATAGTTCGGATGCGCGTTCGCCGCTTACAGTTGCGGGGACAGCCAAGGCTTAAGGCAGCGCGGGCGACCGCCCGAACGTCCTTTTCCTTGTTCCCTTTTGCTTCCCAAGTGGGGGAACCGACGCTGGCAGGGATTATTCAGGCTCTTCGGCTGGCGTCAATGGCGCAGCGGCCCAAAAATGCCGACTTGCGTCCAACTGACGACCGGCGCTTAGCCAATTCAGAAGCGCCTGGGCCGCCCGGCCGCCTGCTCTATGACGATCTGGCAGCCGACGCAGCGCCAGTCAGACGTTCGGCGGCCGCGATCACATCGGCGTTGGAGAACGGCTTGGTGATGAAGGCGTCCGCTCCGGCGGCGAGCGCGGTTTCCTGGGTTTCGCGAACGCCTTTCGCCGTCAGGACGATCACGGGGGTCCGGCTGGCGCCCTTATCGGCCCGAACCCGGCGCAGGATCTCGATGCCGTCCATCTCCGGCAGCATCACATCCAGAATGAGCAGATCTGGCGGCTGGCGCAGCGCCTCCGTACAAGCGGCCGCGCCGTTGTCCCAGACATCGACGGCAAAACCGGCTCGCTCCAGCAGGAACCGGAGCGACGTCACGATATTCGGCTCATCCTCCGCCAACAGGACGCGCTTCTGCATGGCATCGCCCTCCCCTCGTGCTTGCATCGCCCGTCATCCGCGGGCGTTCCCGCAATTGGACGCCGTTTCCCGGCGCGTGGCAATGCGTTTCTCGGATAGCGACTACGCCAGCTTGCGCCGCAAGGCCAGAACTATCTGTCAATGCTTTACAATATCGCCGCGTTCCCAGCGGTGATGTTTACAGAAAATACTCGCGTCTTCAATTCGTTATTGACCAATTGACTTTGGCCCGGTTCAGTCGTTGAACTGCATGCGCTAAAGCATGGCGCGCTCGGACGAACGCGCGGACGTTGGACCAACTTGATGGAATCGATCGAATTATTCGCGCGAGCATGGTTTGATCGAGCTGCGATGGAGGATGGGACATGACGGATAACGCGCCCGACCGGCGGTCCCGCGCCGCGCTCAACACCGCGCTTGAAGCGGATTTCATCGCGCCCCTGGCGGCGGCGCGGGGCGCTTTGGAAGTTTGCCGACCTCTCCCCGGCAGAGCGTCAGGGCTTCATCGACGTGGCGCTCCGAGCATGCGCGCGCCTCGCCCATGGGATCGATGCTCTTGCCGCGACTGTCTACCCGGACGCCGAAGCGCCGCGCCCGACGCGCGATCCGACCGAGCGCGCCTTCGACGCCCGCATCGCGTTCCTGGCCGAGCTTCAGGTCCTGGACCTCGACTTCAGCGACTATGTGTTCGAGACGGCCGCCATGGTGGACGCATTCTACGACGTCATCGACGCCCGCGTCGAAGCAAGCGGGCGGAAATGGCATGTCATCGTCAATTTCCGGAATTGCCAGGTCTGGCCGGAGGCCTGGGTCGCGTTCGCCCACCGGGGCAAGAAGGTCAATCTGAACTATGCGCTCTCGTCGGCCCGCTACGCCGCCGATCCCAAATCCGGCCAGGCGGTCGAGCATGCCGCGGGCGACGATCTTCTACCGACCAGGGATGCGGCCCTCCAGGCAATCAAGGCCCAGCGGTGAACTGGGCGTTGCGCCGGGTCAGACCTCGCGGCGCATGGCGCGCTGCTGGTCGCGCTTCCACTCGCGGTCCTTCACATCCCGGCGCTTGTCGATGGTGCGCTTGCCCTTGGCGAGGCCGACTTCCACCTTCGCGCGGCCGCGGTCGTTGAAGTAGAGGCGGAGCGGCACCAGCGTGACGCCGTCCCGCCGCACTGCGCCGATCAGCCGTTCGATCTGGCGGCGGTGCAGCAAGAGCTTCCGCTCCCGGCGCGGCGCATGGCCGAAATTGCGGGCGCCCTCATACTCGGGAAAATGGGCGTTCATCAGCCAGATTTCGCCGCCTTTTTCGCCGGCGAAAGCTTCATTGATGCTGCCCCGGCCAAGGCGCAGGCTCTTGACCTCGCTGCCGGTCAGCACAATGCCCGCCTCCATCGAATCCTCGATGGAATAGTCATAGCGCGCGCGGCGATTCTGGGCGACAAGACCGTGGGAGATCATGCCGCCGCCTTTTTTTGTCTTGGCGGCCATGGCGACGCTTTCAGGTCCGGACGTCAGGAACGCTCCGGCCGGATACGAACAAATTCAGCGCGGTCAAATCAGGTCGAGCGCCTTCATGGCGTCCTTGACCCGGGCGCGCGCGGCGTCTGTCGCTTTCACCAGCGGCAGGCGCACTTCGTCGGACGCGCGGCCAAGCAAACTCGCGCCATATTTCACCGGCGCCGGGCTCGGCTCACAGAAGATCGCGTCATGGAGGGGCATCAGGCTTTCGTTCAACTGCCGCACCCGCTCCATGGCGCCCTGCTGCCAGGCTTCGTGCATCATCGAGCAAAGCTTCGGCGCGACGTTCGCTGTGACGGAAATGCAGCCGACGCCGCCCTGCGCCAGATAGGGGATCGCCGTGCCGTCCTCGCCGGAGAGCATGCACCAGTCTGGACCGATCAGGTTCCGTTCCCGCAAGGGACGGGCCAGGTCCATGGTCGCATCCTTGACGCCGACGACATTCGCCAGCCCAGCGATGCGCGCCATCGTGGCCGGCAGAATGTCGACAATCGAGCGCGGCGGGATGTTGTAGACGATCATCGGAATTTCGACGGCGTCGCTGATCGCCTCGTAATGGCGAAACAGACCTTCCTGGCTTGGCTTGTTGTAGTAGGGCGCGACCACCAGAATGCCGTCCGCGCCAGCGCCCTTGGCATGGCGCGCCAGATCGATGGCTTCGTCGGTCGAGTTCGAGCCGGCGCCGGCGATCACCGGAACCCGGCCCGCCGCCACTTCGATGCACAATTCGACCACCATCTTGTGTTCGTCATGGCTGAGGGTCGGCGACTCGCCCGTCGTCCCGCACGGAACCAGCCCATGGCTGCCTTCCGCGATCTGCCATTCCACGAAATCCTGGAACGCTTGTTTGTCGACCGCGCCATTCTTGAACGGCGTAATCAGGGCGGGCATGGATCCCTTGAACATCATAACCTCCGCGCAACTCGCGCCTTATGCAACGCCCGAAGATACGCCGCCCGGACAGGCCCCGCAAGGAAGCGCCCTTGCGATGAGCGCCGGGTCGCTTAGATTGGTCCGCGCAAACCCATGCTTAAAGGAATACAGGGATGGCAAGCAGCACCATGCCGACTGTCGGCGCTTGCATTTTCGACGCTTATGGCACGCTGTTCGACCTCATCAATCCGGTCGCCGCCCGCGCCGCCAAGGTCGGCGACAAGGCCCAGGCGCTCAGCGAACTTTGGCGCCGCAAACAGCTCGAGTATTCCTGGCTGCGGTCCCTGATGGGCCAGCATGTGGATTTCTGGCGGGTCACGGGCGACGCTCTCGATTTCGCCATGGACGCTCTGAAGATCTCCGATCCCAGCTTGCGCGCCGATCTGATGGAGCTTTATCTGTCCCTGCCGACCTATGAGGAAGTGCCCAGCGTGCTCGCCGCCCTGAAGGAGGGCGGCCTGAAGACGGGCGTCCTCTCGAACGGCGCGCCGATGATGCTGACCTCCGCGGTCAACTGCGCCAAGATCTCGCCGTCGCTCGACGTGGTGCTTTCGGTTGAGGATGTCGGCGTCTACAAGCCTGACGCCCGCGTGTATCAGATGGCCGCCGACAAGCTGAAGCTGCCGCCGGCCGAGATCGCCTTTTTCTCCTCGAATGCCTGGGATGTCGCGGGCGCCGCGACGTTCGGCTTCCAGACCGTCTGGTGCAATCGCGGCGGCGCGCCCAAGGAACGCTTGCCCGGCGCGCCGGTCGTCGAAGTGAAAACCCTGACCGAAGTCTTGCCCATGTTGGGATTATAGAGCCATGGCCGCTATCGCCGTCCAGCCGGAAGCTGCCGGCCTGCCGATGTTTCCGGCGACCGAGCCGGCGCCGTCGGCCGACCTCTTCGCGCTTTCAAGCCATGCCCGCGCCCGGGAAGCGCTTGAGCTTGGCCTTGAGATGCGGGACCTGGGGTTCAATATCTTCGTCGTCGGCGATGACCGAGCCGGGCGGATGACGGGGACGCTGGCTTTTCTTGAGGCCGAGATGGCGAAACGCACAGCGCCGTCCGACTGGCTCTATGTGAACAATTTCCGCCGCGCCCACCGGCCCCGGCCGCTGGCGGTTCCGGCCGGCGTCGGCCGCCGGTTCCGGGATCGGATGGAAGCGCTGATCCCGCAACTCCGCGAGGGCCTGGCCCATGCGTTTGGCGAGGAATCCGCCCAAGCGGACCTGCGCAAGGAGCAGGAGGCGCTGGGCGCCGAACTTGCAAAGCGCATCGAGGCGTTGCGCGTCGAAGCGCGCGCAAGCAGCCTCGATCTCGCTCAAACGCCGCAGGGCATGCAGATCGTGCGCGCCGGCGGGGACGATGCGCCCGACTGGATGACCCTGCCGGAGGAGGATCGCCGTCGGATCGAGGCCGTCGGACGCGAGATCGGCCAGAAATTGGGCGCGGTCAACAAATGGGCGGCAGAACAGCAACGGGCCATCGCCGAACGCGCCCAGAGCCTCAGCAAGACCATCGCCGAGCAGGCGATCGCGCTTCTGGTCGACGGGGTCAAGGTGGAATTCGCCGAGTATACCAACGTCTCCCACTGGCTCGATACGCTCAAGGCCGACGCGGTCGAGCATTTGCAGAACTTCGCCCCCCTGCCCCCCGGCCAGCCGCCGCCGCCGGGCTACGAGCCGCCGGAGCGCCGCTATGCCGTCAACCTGCTGGTCGATCACAGCGACAACGAGCATCCCAATGTCGTGCTTGAGCCGAACCCCAGCTATCAGAACCTGTTCGGGCGGATGGAATACCGCCAGGTCGGCGGCATCGTCGAAACCGACTTTTCGCTGATCCAGCCCGGCGCCTTGCATCGCGCCAATGGCGGCGTCCTGGTGCTGCGCGCCGAAGCGCTGGCCGCCCAGGGCGACAGCTGGCGCTTTCTGAAAGGCGCGATCCGCGACCAGGTCATCCAGTTGGAGGAATTATACCGCTCCAACGGCATCCCGATCGCCGGCGCGCCGCGGCCGAAGGAAATTCCGCTGAACGTCAAGATCGTGATCGTCGGCGCGCCGCGCTGGTACTACACGTTCTTTTCGGCCGACCCCGACTTTCAGACCTATTTCAAGATCAAGGCCGATATCGATTCAGACATGGAAGCGAGCGAAGCCAACCTCAAGGGCCTTGGCGCGATCGTGCAGGCGATGGCGGCGAAACGCGGCTCCTGCGTCTGTTCCGCGGCGGCGCTGGCCGAATTGTTCGGGCTTTCCAGCCGCTGGGCCGGCGACCGGACGAAGCTTTCCGCGCAGTTCGAGCGCATGGACGACCTTGTGGCGGAAGCCGTCAAGATCGCGCAAAGGGCGGACCGCAAGGCGACAATCGAAGCGGACGACATTCGCGCCGCCCGCAAGGCCCGGGCGCGCCGCAACGGCCGCATCGCGGACCGGTCCCAGGAAATGATCCGGCGGGGCGGCGTCAAGATCGACGTCAAGGGCGCTGTCGTCGGTCAGGTCAATGGCCTGACGGTGCGCGATATCGGCGACCATGCCTTCGGCGGTCCGTCCCGGGTGACGGCGCGGACATCGATCGGCCGGCGCGGCGTCGTCAATATCGAGCGGGATGTCGCGATGGGCGGGCCGATACAGCAGAAGGCGGCGATGATCCTGCATGGTTTCTTCACCGGACAATTCGCCCGACGGATGCCGCTGGCGTTTACGGCGTCGATGACGTTCGAGCAGAACTATGGCGGCGTCGAAGGCGATAGCGCCACGCTTGCCGAAGCAGTCGCGATCGTGTCGGATCTGGCGGGGCTGCCGGTCCGTCAGGATATCGCGATCACGGGATCGATGAACCAGTTCGGCAAGGCGCAAGCCGTCGGCGGCGTCTACCACAAGCTCGAAGGCTTTTTCCAGGTCTGCCAGGAAGCCGAAGGCGGCTTGACCGGCAGCCAGGGCGCGATCGTGCCGGCGAACAACGCCGAACAATTGCTGCTCAGCCATGAGGTCGAGGCGGCGATGCGGGCCGGGCAGTTCCATGTCTGGACGGTCGACCATCTGGACGACGCGCTGACGCTGATGCTGGACACGCCCGTCGGCGAAGCGGATGCCGACGGCCAGTATCCGGAAGCGTCGGTCTATGGACGAGTCCAGGCGACGCTTCGTATGTTCCATGCTGAACTTGTCCGCGCCGAGCGGATGATCGGTTAACCCGGCGCCCCCCGCCTAAGCCCAGAAAGCGAAATCCTGCCCATGTCCGGCGCCGCTCCCGGTAATAGCCTCCGCGCGACAGGCTATCAGCCAGTCGAATTCCTGACCTTACAAGAACTGCCCGAACGGGCCCGCATGAACCTTGCGGACACCGCCTGGGACTACCTCGCGGGCGCCGCCGAAACGGAGACGACCTACCTCCGCAATCGCATGGCGCTCGACAGCCTGGCGTTTCGGCCGCGGGTCTGCCGTGACGTCGCAAAGGTTGACGTCACCGGCAGTTTCCTTGGCCGGAAGCTGCGCCTGCCCGTGTTCCTGGCGCCGATCGGCAGCCTGGAAAGCTTCGCGGCCGGCGGCGGCGTCGCGGCGGCGCAGGGCGCGGAGGCATTCGGCGTCGACCACATGCTGAGCTCGGTGACCCAGCCCGACCTCGAAACCGTCGCGGGCAACGTCAAGCAGGCGACGCTGTTTCAGCTCTATGTTCGCGGCGACGACGCTTTCGTCGACGGCTATGTGGCGCGCGCCGTCGACGCCGGGTTCCGGGCCTTTGCGATCACCGTCGACACCGCCCATTATTCCAGGCGCGAGCGCGACATCATCAAGCGCTATCTGCCGGCCGGGCGCGCTCGCGGCGTCAACCGCACTGGCCACAATTGGCAGATGTCCTTCAACTGGGACAATGTGAAGCGTTTCAAGGACAAGCACACGATCCCGCTGATTCTGAAAGGCATCGCGACGGCCGAGGATGCGGCGACAGCGGTCGAGCACGGCGTCGACTGTATCTATGTGTCGAACCATGGCGGGCGCCAGCTCGACTATGGCCGGGGCGCTATCGAGGTGCTGCCGGAAGTGGTCGCGGCGGTCGGCGGCAAGGCGGAGATCGCCATCGACGGCGGCTTCTGCCGGGGCACCGACATCGTCAAGGCGATGATCCTGGGCGCGGATGCGGTCGGCCTGGGGCGCATGCATGGCTATGCCCTGGCCGCCGGCGGCGCGGCCGGCGTTCGCCGGATGCTCGAGTTGCTGGAGCGGGAGTGCGAGATCGCCCTTGGCCTGCTCGGGGTCCAGCGCTTCGCGGATCTGGACCAGAGCTACCTGACCGCGGGAACGCCAGCGTATCCCCCCGGCCCCTTCGCCGCCTTTCCACATCTTCACTGGCCGCGACATAACGAACGGCGCGATCGCTGACGCCGCAGCGCAAGGCTGCTTGCGGAAATATATTTATGGAATCAGCGGCGATCGATGCGTCCATGGGGCATCGAATCGACCCGAATTGCGCCGCTGCCTCTTGCATCCGGGCGGGCGATAAAGCAGTGTCCCGCCATCAAGGGGGGCGGTAGAAGCCTGGGAGAAGTGTGGTCCATGTTTAGGTTAGTTTCGGCAGCTTTGGCCTTAGGGCTTCTGGCGACGCCGGCTGCGGCGCAACAGCAACAGCAGCAGCAACTGGAGAACGTCACCAAGACGCAGAACGGCGATTGGGCGCTTGAATGCGGGTCGCCCCAGGGCAGCACGGCCCGCGTCTGCCTGATGACGCAGGACCTGAAGAATCCGAAGGACGGCAATTCCGTCATGCGGGTGGCGCTGATCAAGCCGGCCAAGGGGCCGGACGCGCTGCTCCGTGTCGTGGCGCCCCTGGGGGTCTGGCTCCGGCCCGGCGTCCAACTCTCCGTCGACGGCGGAGCCAAGCAGGAACTGGCGTTCGATTTCTGCTTCCGTGAAGGCTGCATCGCGCAGATCCCGCTCTCGGCCGGGTTGATCAACCAGATGAAGCGCGGGTCTTCCGGCAAGGTCGTCATTCAGGATATCCGCCGCCGCTCGGTCGATCTCACGCTTTCCCTGCAAGGCTTCACCAAGAGCTTCGACGGCATGTGACGGGGCGGCGCCGGGCGCATGCGGGAGACTATTCGCCAGCCTCCCGCGCCCGCCGCCTGACGCCCATCCCCGCCTGGGCGCGCAGACTGCGCGTTAGCGTTGGGTTCAGAGAGTTGGCATAATGTGCCATCGGTCATTGACCTGGAGCCAGCGTTGGCGCGGATAGGCATTGCGCATGATTTTCAACCGGTTTGGACTTTCGTCGCGCGCGCAGCGCATTCTGCTGTCGTTGATCGCGCTCGGCGTCGCCTTGCTGATCGGGTTCCTCCAGGAGGATCCGGACAAGGCGCGCGATGCGGCGCCGGGCGGCGTCCGCGGCGCGGAAACCGTTTTGCCGCCCCGTCCGGCCGCGACGCCGACAGGCGAAGCCCAGGCCCAGCCAAGCGAGCGCGCGCAGGCGATCGCCAATGCCATTCGCTGGCTGGAGAGCCAGGAAGGCGGAGAGCATCGCGGCCACGCCATCGCCCGCCATGTGGGCAAGTCCGATCGCGAATTGAAAGCCCGGCTAGACCGCGACGGCATCGCCGCGTCATCCGGCTTCACGGACCTGGAGACCGCGGCCATCGCCATTGTCCGGACGATCAAGCACCAGCCGAACGACGAACGGGTCAGGCGGTGGCTCGGCGATAATGAAAGTCAGCGCCGCCTCGCCCTTCGCCGCCTGTTCGATAAGCCGATCGGCCGCATCGTCTACGGGGACGGCGACGCCGCCGACGGCCGCACCGCCGTCGCCGTGCTGACCAAGTGGGATAACGACGGGCGACCCGGCTACCGCCTGCTGACCGCCTATGTGGAGCGCTAGGGGCGATGGCGCTGCATGAGGACGGCATGCTCTGGCAACTCCTCAAGGCCTACGCCAATGAGGACTGGGATCGACGGAGGGCGCCCTGGCCGGCGCCGGCCGAAGCCTTCCTCAGGGACGCAAGCAAAACCGAGGCGGCTCAGCTCGCCGAGGAACTGGCGGTGATCCAGTCGCTTGGCCTGCCGCACGCCGGCTGGGCCGCGATTCTCGCCGCCGCCGAGGTCGATGCCGCCGCCTTCGGCCCCGACCTGGCCGCATGGGCCGAAGACCTCCGCCGCCGGGCCCGCGACGCCTGCTGAAGCAAATAAAAAAACCCCCGGAGCGCGTGCTCCAGGGGTTCTTGTGTGTCCGCCGCTGAAACAAACGCGGCGAGGCATCGGCTCTCAGGCGTTTCGGCCTGAGAGCAGTTTGATCAGTGGGCCATAACCGCCAGCAAGAGCAACGCGACGATGTTCGTGATCTTGATCATCGGGTTGACGGCCGGGCCGGCCGTATCCTTGTAGGGATCGCCGACGGTATCGCCCGTCACGGCCGCCTTGTGGGCTTCAGAGCCCTTGCCGCCGTGATTGCCGTCTTCGATGTACTTCTTCGCATTGTCCCAGGCGCCGCCGCCGGCGGTCATGGAAATCGCGACATAGAGGCCGGTCACGATCACGCCGAGCAGCATCGCGCCGAGCGCCGAGAACGCCGCCGACTTGCCGGCGATCCCCCAGATCACGATGTAGAGCGCGATCGGGGCCAGCACTGGCAGCAAGGACGGAACGATCATTTCCTTGATCGCCGCCTTCGTCAGCAGATCGACGCACGCGTCATAGCGCGGCCGGCCCGTGCCTTCCATGATGCCCGGAATGTCCCGGAACTGACGCCGCACTTCCTCGACGACCGCGCCCGCCGCACGGCCGACGGCCGTCATGCTCATCGCGCCGAACATGTAAGGCAGCAAGCCGCCGATGAAGAGGCCGACGACGACATAGGGGTTGGAGAGCGAGAAGTTCGGATCGACGTTCGCGAAGAACGGATATTTCTCCGGATTGGCCGCGAAATGCTCCAGGTCGGCCGTATAGGCGCCGAACAGGATCAAAGCGCCCAGACCGGCAGAGCCGATCGCATAGCCCTTCGTGACGGCCTTCGTGGTGTTGCCGACGGCGTCGAGCGCGTCCGTGATCGTGCGCACTTCGCTTTCGAGATCGGCCATTTCGGCAATGCCGCCGGCATTGTCCGTGACCGGGCCGTATGCGTCGAGCGCCACGACCATGCCCGCCAGCGCCAGCATTGCAGTCACCGCGATCGCGATGCCGAATATGCCCGCGATCATGTAGGTCGTGATGATCGCGACGCAGATGACCAGCGCCGGACCGGCGGTGGCTTCCATCGAGATGGCGAGGCCCTGGATGACGTTCGTGCCATGGCCCGTCGTCGACGCTTGCGCGACGCTGCGGACCGGACGGTAGTTGGTGCCGGTGTAATATTCGGTGATCCAGATGATCAGGCCCGTGACGACGACGCCGATCACGGCGCAGGCGAAGAGTCCGCCGCCTGTGAACGAACCGTTCGGCGTCTGGAACTGCGTCCCGAGGCCAAGGATTACCGCGGTCACGCCGAAGATGAAGACCAGCGACAGCACCGCCGAGACGATGAAGCCCTTATAGAGCGCGCCCATGATGTTCCGCGAAGCGCCAAGCTTCACGAAATAGGTGCCGATGATCGAAGCGATAATCGAAACGCCGCCGATCGCCAGCGGATACATCAGGATCTGTTCCCATTGATCGCCGGCGCTGAAGAAGATCAGGCCGAGCACCATGGTCGCGACGATCGTGACCGCGTAGGTCTCGAAAAGGTCGGCCGCCATGCCGGCGCAGTCGCCGACATTGTCGCCGACGTTATCGGCGATGACGGCGGGATTGCGGGGGTCGTCTTCGGGAATGCCAGCTTCGACCTTGCCCACCAGATCGGCGCCGACGTCGGCGCCCTTGGTGAAGATGCCGCCGCCGAGACGGGCGAAAATCGAAATCAGCGAAGCGCCGAAGCCCAACGCGACCAGCGGATCGATCAGTTCGCGGTCCAGCGCGCCCATGCCGCGAAGCACGCCGTAGTAACCGGCGACGCCGAGGAGCGCCAGGCCAGCGACCAGCATGCCCGTGACGGCGCCCGACTTGAAGGCGATCGCCAGGCCAGCTTCGAGGCTGGTGCGGGAGGCTTCGGTCGTGCGCACGTTGGCGCGGACCGAGATCAGCATGCCGACATAGCCTGCGAGGCCGGAAAGCGTCGCGCCGATGACAAAGCCAAGGGCCGACATGAAGCCCAGCAGCAGCCAGGTCAGCACAAAGATCACCGCGCCGACCATGGCGATCGTCATGTACTGGCGCTTCAGGTAAGCGCCGGCGCCTTCACGAATTGCGCTGGCGATTTCCTGCATTCGGGCATTGCCCGCCGGGGCGGCGAGGATCGACCGTCCGGTGATTACGCCATACACGACCGCGGCGGCCCCACATAGCAAGACAAAGACATAGGCCAATTCCATCGAACGGGGCCCCCAAGCTGTTGCTGTCAAAAATGGATAAGCGCACGCCAAGGCCCCCGTTATCCGGCCAAAGCGCGCTCAAGCGCCGGGTCTATGCCAGATGAGCGACCGGCTGGCAAGCGAGGGGCGATGCGACAAAGCCGCCGGAAGGCGGATCGATCTAGCCGGTACGCCGTCTGTCGGTCAGTTTCAGGGCGACAACCGCAAGCACCGCGATCGCAAGCAGCGGCGCGACGCCGTAGTTCACGATCGACCAATCGAACACCGCGAGCAGGTGCCCGGACGACAATGCGGCAGTCGCGACCGTGCCAAATATCAGGAAATCGTTGAACCCTTGCACCTTGGCGCGCTCCTCCGGCCGGTAGGTCTCCGTCAGCAGCGTCGTTGCGCCGATGAACATGAAATTCCAGCCGATGCCGACCACCAGAAGCCCAAAGGCGAAATTCTCGAAGTCGATCCCGCTCAAATGCGCCGAGACCGCGACTAGGTTCAACGCCGCGCCGACAAGGATGACATTCAATGCGCCGAATCGCTTGATGATGTCGCCGGTGAAAAACGACGGCGCGAACATGCCGATGATATGCGCCTGTATGACCCACTTCGAATCGACAAACTGAAAGCCGCAATTCGCCATCGCCAGCGGCGTCGACGTCATCAACAGCGCCATGACGCCATAGGCGATGAACGCCGAACAGACCGCGACCATGCATTTCGGCTGCGCCAGAATTTCCAGAAGCGGCCGCCCGGATGTTTGCCGTTCCTCCTGCGTCAGCTTTGGGATGCGAACGCCGGAGAGCAGGATGAAGGACAAGATGTAGACGCCGATCAGGGAAAAATAGCTGCCGGCAAAAATCGCAGGCGACAGCACGTCCATGGTGGCGTTCGCGAGTTCCGGCCCCAGGAACGCCGCGAACAGGCCGCCTGTCATCACCCAGGAAATCGCTTTCGGGCGAAATTCCGGCGAGGCCGTATCGGCGGCGGCGAAGCGATAGAAAACCGCGAAGCCGTTGAACCAGCCGACAATGCAGACGCCGACGCACAGCAGCCAAAACGAGCCCTGCAGCATCGCGACGCCCGCGATGATCGCGCCCGCGACGCCAAACCAGGTGGAGAACATGAAGCCCGCCCGCCGCCCGATGCGCCGCATCAGGTGGCTGGCCGGGATCGTCGCGAGCATGACGCCCGCATGATGGGCGGCAAGCGGCAAGGTCTCCCACCCCGGCGAGGGCGTCAGAATCTTGCCGGCGAGCGGGCCGGTCGCGATCATCAGGGACGTGCCAGTCATATAAAGCGCCTGGCAGACGGCAAGAATAAGGACGTTCCGCTTGGCGGGGTCTGAAAACACGGGACGATGTCCATAAAAACGGCCAGAAAGGCGGATAATGGCCCGACTCCAGCCGCGCCGTCAGAAAACCCGCACCTCGACATGCATAAAGTCGATAGCATCGACGGCGCCCGCGCCGACGATACGGTCAAGTCGTTGTTTAATAAATGAAATCGCAACGTCCGTGTCGAGCTTGGTCGGACCCGGCCAGTCGATCTGGGTGACTTCGTTCAACGCCGTGACGACAGCGTCCCTGACCCGCGGCATCGACGCAACGAGGTGACGGGAGTTCGCGCCCTTCGCCATCGTGATGCGCGGCCAGACGGCATAGCTGCGGGAAGCGCGGCGGTCGCGGATCGATGTGATCCGGACTGCGTCGACATAGACATACTCGCGCCCGTCGACCGTCGTCACCGGCTCCTGCCGGCCGCTCGGACCGGCCGCGACGGTCTTGATGTCGGTGCGAACGGCATTGGAGATGTCGGTCACGGACGCGCGCTGCGCCGCCGCGGCATGCGGCAGCGCCAGCATGGCGACGAACAGCGCGTGTTGCAGGATCCGGATGGCCAATGGCATGGCCAGACCATACGGGCGTTATGGTTCAGGGGATGTTAACGCGCCTGGATTCGACGCGCCCCGCTTCAATCGCCCGTGACGAACGGCCAGAGATTGTCGGCGCCGCGCGCGGCGACCATCCGTCCCAATTGAATGGCCCAATAGGATTCGTTGCCGAACTCGTCCCGCCAGGCCCAGAGCCGCCGCGTCGCATGGTGCAACGTATGCTCATAGGTGAAGCCCATGGCGCCGTGCGTCTGGTGCGCGATGGCCGCGCCCGTCGTCGCAGCTTCCCCGACCCGGGTCTTGGCGGCGGCGACCTCCGCACGGGCGCCCTCCCCCAGACCGCGGGTCTTCACGATCGCCTCAGCCGCCGCGTCGGCCGCGGCGCCGGCGGCCGCGGTCTCGCCCGCCAACTGCGCCAGGCCATGCTGGATCGCCTGGAACTTGCCGATCGGCCGCCCGAACTGCGAGCGCTCAAGCGCATATTGCACGGACTGATCCAGGATCTTCTCCAACCCGCCGGCCATCTGCATGGCCCGAACGGCGGCGCCCATGGCGAAGAGCGCGCTTTCATCCAGCCCGTCGGGCGCCGGCGCTGTCGCGACCGGCTTGACGCCGTCGAAGGACACATCGTCGGCAGGCTCGCCCGCAAGTCCGATATTCTCGACGATGGCGCAAGCTTCCCTGGCGACCAGCGCGATCACCGGCTTGGCGCCGGACCGGGCCAACACTGCGATATGCTGGGCATTCCGGCCGAACGGCACATACCGGGCCGTGCCGGACAGCAGACCGTCGGCGCCCAGCGCGATCCGCGCTTCGGCCTGGGTCGGCGCGATCGTCATCGGCCCGGAGGGCAGGTCCATCTTGCCGTGATCGAGCAGCCATGCCGCCAGCAGGGTCTCCGCCATCGGCACGGGGACGGAGAACCGGCCGGCCACTTTCAGCAGCGCGAAGCCGTCCAGCATGTCGATGCCGGCGCCGCCACGAGCGTCATCCGCCCAGGCGAGCGTCAGGCCCGACTCCTCCAGCGTATCCCATAGCGCGGCGGGCCAGGTTCCCGTCTCGGCCGCGTTGATGACGCTCGCCTCGACCATGTCCTGGAAAATGCGCGCGGCCGCGTCGACGATCAGATTATCTTCAGTGCTCATGGGACTCGATCCAGTTGGGTCTTGCAGTTAGCGGAGGCCAAGTTGCCGGGCGACAATGCCGCGGAGCACTTCGTTGGTGCCGCCTCGGATCGTCGATGATGGCACGCGCAGCAAGCCTTCGGCCATGGTGCGCGCGAAGGCGTCGGACGATTGGCCGATCGGCTCGGTCGGCAGCAACTGGCGGATATCGTTGAGCAAGGTGCTTTCGAAGGCTGTGCCGAGGTCCTTTACCAGCGCCGCCTCGACCGTCGGCGACTCGCCTTCCTGTAGCAGGGCCGAAACCCCAAGCGACATCCGCCGCATCGCCTTCAGCCGCGCCGTGACGCGCCCGAGCCCCAAGGCCTGGGCGTCGTCCGGCGTCGGGCCGATCCGACGCGCCGCCTCGGTCAGGGTGATCGCGGACGAGAGGAACCGTTCCGGCCCCGACCGCTCAAGCCCAAGCTCGCTCGTCACCTGATGCCAGCCTTCGCCCTCCTCGCCGAGCAGGCAATCCTCCGGGACGAAGGCGTCGTCGAAGACGGTCTCGTTGAAGTGGACGTCGCCCGCCATGTTGCGGATGCCGCGAATCTCGATGCCGGGGCCTTTCAGGTCGACCAGGAACTGGGACAGGCCTTCGTGGCGATTCTTGTCATCGCGGGCGCCGCCAGTGCGGACGGTCGCGATCATGTAATGGCAGAAATGAGCGCCCGAGGACCAGATCTTGCGGCCGTTGATCTTGTAGCCGCCATCGACCTTGGTCGCGGTCGTGCGCAGCGACGCCAGGTCCGAACCCGAATCCGGCTCGCTCATGCCAATGGCGAAATAGCACTCGCCGGCGGCGATCCGCGGCAAAATTTCCAGCTTCTGGGCTTCGGTGCCGTTCTTCAGCAGCATCGGGCCTGACTGCCGGTCCGCCACCCAGTGCGCCGAGACTGGCGCGCCGGCGGCCAGCAATTCTTCCGTCACGACATAGCGTTCCATCGAGGAGCGTTCGTGGCCGCCATACTGCTTTGGCCAGGTCATGCCGAGCCAGCCCTTGGCGCCGAGCTTGCGGCTGAATTCCAGGTCGACGCCGAACGCCCAACCGTCGGCGACGGGCGTGAACCCGCCGGACGCCCGTTCATCCGCGAGGAAATGCCGGACCTCTGCCTGCAAGTCTTTCAGCTCTTGCGTATACTCGATCTTGGGGAAACGAAATCCGCCTGTCGCCATTGTTTGCTGTCTCCGGGAAACCGTGCTTCGCGTGGGTCAAGAGTATGGCGCGGGCATGGGCTTCGGCAATGCGCCGCCGCCCATCGCCAGCGCATTCGAGGCCGACCGTTGATCTAATGCACTTTTTCGGGCGTGGAAAGCCAGTCGGCCTACAGCATGCGCGGCGCCGGCGCGCGTCCGCCGCCGGCGGCTTCCCGCGCCATCATCAGCAGCCAGTCCCGGAAGGCGGCCGCCGCGCGCGTCGCCGCTGCCTCGGGCGTCATGACGATCCAATAGGAATAGTCGGCCTGCCGGACCGCATCGAACGGCCGGACCAGCAGACCCTGGGTCAGCGCGTCGTCGACCAGCGCGCTCCGGCCGATGGCGATGCCCTGCCCCTGGATCGCCGCCTGATTGATCAGGATCGTGTCGTTATAGCGCGGGCCGGCTTGTGGCGCGTGCGGAATGCCGGCGAGCGCGAACCACGCGGCCCAGGCGTTCCAGGGCTCGCCTGGATGGGCGAACAGGTCATGGATCAAGGTATGCTCGGCCAGGTCCTTGAGCCGGCGGAGCGGCAGCGGGCCGTTCAGCAAGGCCGGACTGCAGACCGGAAACACATCCTCCTCCAACAGGGGATCGCAGATCAGCCCGTCCTCGACGATGCCGATGCCATAGCGGATCGCGAGATCGGCCTCGCCGCGACGCAGGTCGGCATTGCGCTGGCTGGCGTCGATCAGGAGATCGATATCGGGATGGCGCTGGCGGAAATCCGTAAGGCGCACATTCAGCCACCCAAACGCGAAGGACGGCAGCAAGCTGATCCGCAGGCTGACGCGCGGCCGAGCGCCGCCCCGGGTCGCCGCCGTCGCCGCCGATATCCGGGCGAAGCCATCGGCCAGCCCCGGCGCATAGGCGCGGCCGGCCTCCGTCAGCTTGATGCGCCGGCCGATCCGCTCGAACAACGGCATGCCGATGTCGTCCTCCAGGGCGCGCACCTGCTGGCTGATCGCGGCCGCCGTCACATGCAGTTCATCGGCCGCCCGCGCGAACGATCCAAGGCGCGCCGCAGCCTCAAAGGCCCTGAGCGCGGTCAACGATGGCAGTCGCATGACCTATTCCGTTAGTTTTTCTAATCTCAAGCATCAGAACATATCGCTAAGAGGCCATGAAAACTATCTCTATATTCGGTTTGTTCATGGAACAGTCTTAATCCGAATTCCCATTCCGAGGAGGATGGCGCAATGTCCGTATCAATCTCCCTGCAACCCGTGCAGCCCGGCAAGTCGACGATCCGCGCGCCGTTCGCCAAGGCGCTGCAGGTCGTCTGGGCATGGCGCCAGAACCTGGAAGATCGCGCCCAGATCCGGCATTTTCTGGAGCGGGCCGACGACCGGATGCTCAAGGACGTTGCGCTGACGCGGGCGACGCTCGCCGACGAGGCCGGCAGGCCCTTCTGGCAGAACTGAGCAGGGACGGCGATCCATGGCAAGCTTCATCCTGCACATCGGCAACAAGAACTACTCAAGCTGGTCGTTTCGCGGCTGGCTGGCGTGCCGCCTTGCCGGGATCGACTTCGAAGAACGCCTGATTCCGCTGGATCGACCGGAAACGGCGGCGGCGATCGCCGCCGTCAGCCCGAACAAGCGCGTGCCCTGCCTGGAGCACGGGTCCGTGCGGGTCTGGGATACGCTCGCGATCGCCGAGTACCTGAACGAACTGCGGCCCGACGCCGCCATGTGGCCGGAAAGCCCGGCGGCGCGCGCCATGGCGCGCAGCCTCGCGGCCGAAATGCATTCCGGTTTCATGGGCATCCGCAATCGCTGCCCGATGGATATCCGCGGCAGCGTCTCCGTGCCCAACCCGCCTGTTGAAGTCGCGGCCGATCTGGCGCGCCTGGATGCGGCCTGGGCGACGGCGCGCACGACGTTCGGCGCCGCCGGTCCGTATCTGTTCGGGCGCTGGACGCTCGCCGATGTGTTCTTCGCTCCAGCCGCAAGCCGCTGCCGCACCTATGGCCTGCCGCTCGGCGCCGCCGCCGCCGCCTATGTCGAAGCCGTGCTCAGCCACGCCGACGTCGAAGCCTGGAGCGCCGCCGCCCTGAAAGAACCCTGGCGCATCCCCCACGAAGACGCGGCGGAGCAGCCATTTTAGCTGTGCGGCGATCAGCTCGAAGCGCCGGAAGAAGGCGCGATGATAGGCGTCAGCCTACGTCTCGCCGAATTGCTCAAAGCCGCGCCGGGAGATGCGAGCGAGGTCCTGCCCGGCTGCCTCATTGAGGCGGAAGTCAGCCATTCAGCCCCAGATCGGCTTTGATTCCGGACAGAATTTCAGCGGACGACTGTGAAGTAAAGCCGGCCTGTTCCGCAGTCTTCAGCATCCGGCGGACCGCCTTGATCTCGGCGGAAGTCTCCTGCTCCCTGATCTGCCTTTCACGAATCAGCTCGCGGATCACTTCGCTGTCGTTGCCGTAGTGGCCCTTGGCGATCTGTGCCTTGATCCATTCATCCTACTGGCCTGTGACCGAAATGCTCTTCTTGACCATCGGCATTTTCATACCTTCTGGGAAAACATGCTCCACAGTCGCATATATTCCTACCTGCGTCATGCGCTGGTGCGATGAGATCATGAAAGACAACCCGGAATGCAGGGCGGTCTGGCTGGCATTTCTCGGCAACATCGGCGAAAGTCCGGCCCGCAATCATTTCCAACAGGATTTACGGGGGGACCACCATGCGTCTTGTAACTTTCAGCGACGGCGGAACAGCGAAAATCGGCGTCCGTGACGGCGACGCGATCATTGATGTTTCCGCCGCAGCCGCAGCGTTCGGCGGCGACATGATCGGCGTCATCAAAGGCGGCAAGGCCGCACAAACGGCGCTGGCGGCCGCGGCCAAGGGCGGCAAGGGCGCGCCGATGGCGAGCGTGAAGCTGCTGCCGCCGATCCCGAGCCCCGGCAAGATCCTCTGCATCGGCCGCAATTACGCCGCCCATGCCGCTGAAGGCGGCGCCGCGCCGCCGACCTTCCCGGAAGTGTTCGTGCGCACGCCCTCCTCCCTGGTCGCGCACGGCGAAGCGCTGGTCGTGCCGAAAGCCTCCGAGAAGTTCGACTTCGAGGGCGAACTGGTGCTGGTGATCGGCAAGACCGGCCGGCATATCGCCGAAGCGGACGCCTACGACATGATCTACGGCTGGTCGCTGTTCAACGACGGCAGCGTGCGCGACTATCAGCGCAAGGCCAGCCAGTGGACGATGGGCAAGAACTTCGATGGCACCGGCGCTTTCGGCCCCGACATCGTCACCGTGGACGAAGTGACCCCCGGCGCCGTCGGCCTGCAGTTGAAGACCCATGTGTCCGGCGAGACCATGCAGAACGCCAATACCCGCGACCTGATCTTCCCGATCGCGAAGCTGATCTATCACCTGACCGAGGTCATGACCCTGGAAGCTGGGGATATCGTTGTGACGGGCACGCCGGAAGGCGTCGGCTATGCTCGCAAGCCCCCGCGCTGGCTGGTTCCGGGCGACCGCGTCGACATCGAAGTCGAGCAGGTCGGCGTCCTTTCCAACACGGTCGTCGCCGAATAGACGGCCGACGCCGCGCCCTCGCCGCCGCCGTCGCCCCAGTCGAATTGCCGGGGACATGACGGCGGCGATTTACCTCAATTAAATCGGTTCCATCGCACAGTCGTCGCCGCACACTGCTACAGAGTGGGTTGAATGACTGCGGCGGAAAGCTACACGATTGATCTGACAGCGATTTGTGTCCGTGCAGACACAATCCGCCGTCATGTCCCTTGCTCGGACGTCTTCCAGCGATTCGCCGCCGACCCCGCCCTGTTCGCCCTGGCCATTGTCGATGACGATACATTGCCGGTCGGCGTGATCGATCGCTATCGCTTCATGTCGCGCCTGGCGGACGCGCTGGGCCGCAGCCTTTTCGAACAGAAGCCGATCGCTCACCTGATGGATCAGTCGCCGCTGATCGTCGAGCGCCGCGTCGATGTCCAGACAGTGACCGATCTGGTTTTCAACGCCAGTTCGGATGCGACCGCGCCGAATTTCATCGTGGTCGAGGACGGCCACTATTTCGGGCTGGGCTCGACCGTCGGGTTGATGCGGATCATGGCGGACCATCTGCGCCACCAGACGCTCGAAGCCGACGCCGCCCGCCGCGAGGCCGAGCGCGCCGTCAAAGGCAAGACCCGTTTTCTCGCCAACATGACCCATGAGTTGCGGACGCCCCTGAATGGCGTCATCGGCTTCGGCCAACTCCTCGAAGCCGAGGTGCATGGCCCCCTGGGCGCGCCCGAATATGCCGCCTATGCCCGCGATATCGTCGCGAGCGGCCAGCATCTGATCGGGATCATCAACGATATCCTGGACCTGGCGAAGATTGAGGCCGGGCGCATCACGCTGCATGAGCGTTTCGTCGACCTCAGGGATCTCGCCGGACGGTCGCTGCGCATGGTCGCCCCGATCGCCGCCGACAAGCACATCAGCTTGCACAGCGAGCTTGGCGCGACGCCCTGGACCGTCCGGGCCGATGAGCGGCGACTGCAGCAGGCGATCGTCAATCTCCTGTCGAACGCGATCAAGTTCACGCCGAAAGGCGGCGAAGCCGGCGTCCGGGTGGATGCCGATCGCGGTTGGGCCTGGCTGGAAATCTGGGATACGGGCATCGGCATAAAGCAGGAGGACCTGCGCCGGCTGTTCAAGCCGTTCGAGCAATTGGAAGATGCCGGGGAGCGGCCCCAGGAAGGCACCGGCCTTGGCCTGACGATCACCAAGGCGCTGATGCAGGCCCATGGCGGCGAGGTGCTGTTCGAAAGCGAAGTCGGCAAGGGCACGGCCGTGCGCCTGATGATCCCGCGCAGCCGCCTGCTCGCCGACAAGTTCGCCTGGTCGGTTCAGAGCCGCGTCGAATTCATCGACCCGCCCGAATCGGAAGCAGTTTAGCCTCGACAGGTCGGTTCGATTTAGCTGCTGACCGCGGGCTTGGGCTTCTGCAACAGGAAGACCAGGGGCACGCCGACTGCCGCGACCACGACCAGGAAGACGAAATCGTTCAGGAAGCCGATCATCATGGCTTCGCGCGCGACCAGCTTGCCCAGCGCCGCAATCCCGCTCGCAGTTTCGAGGCTCCAGGGGGCCGCGGCGCCGAGATTGCGCAATGCCTCATTGCCATAGTGGATGTGATCGCGCAGTTCGTTGTAGTTGATCTGGGTAGAGCGCACCAAGATCATCACGATTAGCGAGGTGCCGACGCTGGCGCCGATGGCGCGGATCAGCGCGAACAGGGCGGCCCCCTCGACGCGCAATTCCGGCGCGAGGGTGGAAAACGTCACGGTCGACAGCGTGACCCACATGACGCCCATGCCGAAGCCGTTGATCAGCGTCACCCAGATGATGGCGTCCAGCGCGACGTCGGCCGACCAGCCGGTCATCGCGAAGTTGCTGGCGCCGACACAGGCCAGCCCAGTCAGCATCAGATGCTTCGCCTGAAAGCGATCCGCCAGAAACCCGCCGGACAGCATGGCGAACATCGTGCCGACGCCGCGCGCCGAGACCACCCAGCCGGCTGAGATCACGGGATAGCCCTGGATGTTCTGCAGGAACAACGGCAGCACGAACAGGCTGGAAAACACCGCGATCCCGAACACGAAGATCAGGCAGCAGCCGATGACGTAATTCCGGTCCTTGAAGATCGCGAGGTTGATATAGGGCTGCTTCGCGGTCATCGAGTGCACGACGAAAATGTACGCGGCGAGCAGCGCGATCCCGGCCTCAAGGATGATTTCCGTGGATTCGAACCAGTCCTGCCGCTCGCCCCGGTCGAGCATCAACTGGAAGGCGGCGACAGCGACGATCAAGGCGGTCACGCCGACCCAGTCCAGGCCGCCGGGCCGGTTCGGCGTGCGCGGCAGGGTCGGCCAGATCGCCAGCAGCGCCGCGATCCCCAAGGGCACGTTGATCAGGAACAGATAGCGCCAGCCATAGAACTCCGTGACGATCGCCCCGATCGTCGGCCCGATCACCGGCCCCAGGATCATGCCCATGGACCAGATGCTCATGGCGAAGCCGTGCTTCGAGCGCGGATATGTGTCCAGCATGATCGATTGCGACAGCGGCAGCAGCGGCGCGCTGACGAAGCCCTGCAGCATCCGAAATAACACCAGTTGCTGCAGGTCGGCCGCGCCGGCGCACATCACGCTCGTCACCGTGAAGCCCGCGATCGAGGCCAGAAACACCGCCCGCCTGCCGAACTGCTGCGCGGCCCAGCCGGTCAGGACCGTGCCGATCGCGGTCGCGACCACGAACGCGGTGATGATCCAGCCGACCTGGTCCGGCGTCGCGGCGAGATTGCCCTGGATGCTCGGCAAGGCGACATAGGCCGTGCTCATGTTTACCGCATGCAGCAGCGATGCCATCAGAACCGGAACGGTAATGAGGATGCGTTGACCGCGCGAATACGGGCCGGAGGGCGGGAGCAAGGCCATGGGCCAAGCATACGCGCGCCCGGCGCGCATTGTCAGTCATGCTGCGCCTCCTGTAGGTAGAACCCCTGCACCGTCCAACCGAAAGCGCCAGCCAGCCCATGACCAAGCCCACGCTCCTTGTCGCCGTCGAAGCCGACGCCGATCGCCGCGCCATCATCGCCGATGCCCTTGGGGATGCTGGCGAGGCCGTCTACCTGGCGGATCTGGCAGAGGCCGACCGACCTGCCGCCGTCCGGGCGGCCGGGGCGATTTTCGCGAGCCATGTCAAGCAGTTGCCGGACCTCGGCCGCGACATCGGGACGAATTGCAAACTGCTGCAATTCTACTCCGCCGGCGTCGATTTCCTGCCGTTGAAGCAGCTTCCGGAGGCGCTGCCGATCGCCGGCAACGGCGGCGCCTTCGCCGAGCCGATGGCGGAACATGGCCTCGCAATGGCGCTCGCCGGCGGCAAGCGCCTCGCGGTCGAGCACGAAAAAATGAAGACGGGCGAGTTCAACCAGTTCGTCCGCAACAAACTCTTCCTAGGCGGCGTCGCCGGGATCGTCGGATTCGGCGGCATCGGCGTCGCCATGGCGAAGCTGTTCAAGGCCATCGGGATGCAGGTGCACGCCATCAACCGACGCGGCGCGACCGACGAGCCGGTCGACTGGATCGGCGGAACCGACGACCTGGACACCCTGCTCGCCGCCTCGGACGTGGTCGTGCTGAGCCTGCCGCTCAGCCAGACGACGGAGAAGCTGTTCGATGCGCGCCGCTTCGCCCTGATGAAGCCGGACGCCATTCTGGTCAATCTGGCGCGCGGCGAGATCATCGACGAAGACGCGCTCTATGACCATCTCGTGGCCTGCCCGACCTTCGTCGCCTGTATCGACGCCTGGTGGGTGGAGCCTGTGCGCCACGGCGCGTTCAGCATGAAGCGTCCGTTCCTGGACCTGCCGAATGTCATCGGCTCGCCGCATAACTCCGCCTCGGTCGGGGTCTGGCGCCATATGGTCGTGCGCCGGGCGGTCGAGAATTGCGCCCGGGCGCTTCAGGGCGAAACGCCCTGGCATCTCATTCGCCCGGAAGAACGGATGCTCTGAACCATGTTCGAGGGCTTGCAAGACAAGGCCAACGCCGATCCGAACGTCCGCCGCCTGGGACGGACCTGCACGGCCGACTTCATGCTCATGGCCGGCGATGCGGCTTTCCATGTCAGCGTCGCCGCCGGCCTTGTGACGGGCGTCAGCCGCGGCCCCTTCAAGATGCGCAGCGCCGCCTTTCAGGTCGCGGCGTCCGACGCCGCCTGGGCCCGCTTCATGACCCCGAAGCCGCCGCCGGGCTTCCACGACATCTTCGCCATGTCGGCGACCGGCGCCGCGCGGATCGAAGGCGACATGGCCGTGCTGCTCGGCCATCTCGGGTTTTTCAAGGCGCTGATCGCATCCCTTCGGCAGGAGGCCTGAACCATGGCGGCCGAGTTCGAGCCCATCGTCGGCCGGTATGTGCGCCTGGACATCCAGGGCCAGCCCTACCGGATCTATTTCGAGGAAGCTGGCGCCGGCATCCCCCTGCTTTGCCTGCATACGGCCGGCGCCCATTCCAGCCAGTTCCGGCACCTGATGTGCGACGCCGCCGTGACGGACCGCTACCGGGTCATCGCCTTCGACCTTCCGTGGCACGGCAAGTCCAACCCGCCCGTCGGCTGGGAGCGGCAGGACTACCAACTGACGGCCGATTTCTATGTCGCCGCCATCCTGGCGTTCGCGGACGCCCTGGACCTCGCGCAGCCCGTCGTCCTGGGCTGCTCCATGGGCGGGCGCGTCGCCGTCCGCCTCGCCTGCCGGCATGGCGCACGCTTCCGGGCGGCAATCGGCCTGGAAGGCACCGACCGGCCGTCGCCCTGGTGGGACGATACCTGGCTGGAAAGCGACCTCTTCGCGCGCGGCGACTTTTGCGCAGCCGTCGTCTCGGGCCTCGCCTCGCCGCACAGCCCGCCGGAATACCTGAACGAGACGCTCTGGCACTATTGGCAGAGCGGTTCCGGCATATTCAAGGGCGACATGCACTTCTTCCGCACCGATTCCGACTTTGCGGGCGACCGGACGGCGGGCTGCCCGCTCATTCTGATGACGGGCGTGTATGACTATTCCTGCACCCCCGCAGGCGCCGGGCAGACCGCCGCCAATATTCAGGGCGCGGAAGCGATCGTGATGCGCGAGATGGGCCACTTCCCCATGAGCGAACATCCGGACCGCTTCCGCGACTATATCCTGCCTGTCCTGGAGCGGCTTGCCGCGGGTTAGGCGCGAGGGCTATCGTCAGGCTAACGTGGCCCAATACCGAAAGGCGCAGCCATCATGACCGACTTCAAGCGCATCCGGACCGAGCCGCTGCATCCGCTGTTTGCAGCCCGCATTCACGGCGTCGACATCAAGGGCGGCGTCGACGACGCGACCTTCGCCGAAATCGAGGCGGCGTTCGACGAGTATTCGGTGGTCGTCTTTCCGAACCAGAAGCTCGACGACGCAGACCTCATCGCCTTCTCGGAGCGGTTCGGCCCGCTGGAGACGATGCTGAAGGGCTTCAACGCCAAGAGCGACAGCTATCTCGCCTATATCGGCAATGTCGATCCCAAGACCGATACCATCATCAGGACCGACGATCCGCGCATGCAGCGGCAATATTCCAACGAGCTTTGGCATACGGACAGTTCGTTCAAACCGGTCGGCGCCAAGGCCTCATTGCTGCATGGCCGTGAAGTGCCGCCTTCGGGCGGCGAGACCAGCTTCGCCTCCATGCGCGCCGCCTATGACGCCTTGAAGCCCGGCCAGCAGGCTGAACTTGAAAGCCTCGTCGCCGAGCATTGGTTCGTCTACAGCCGCAGCCTCACCGCCAAGGACGATTTCCTGACCGAGGAGCAGAAAGCCGAGACGCCGCCAGTGCCGCAGGCCCTGATCGTCGAAAACCCGCGCAATGGCCGGAAGGCGATCTACACCGCCAGCCATGCCTACCGGATCCTCGGCTGGGATATGGCGAAAGGCCGGGAGTTCCTCGACGCCTTGATGGCCCACGCGACCCAGGAACAGTTCGTATACCATCATGCCTGGCGCCCGTGGGATCTCGTGATGTGGGACAATCGGGCGGTGCAGCATCGCGGCAACGCCTTCGACTACAATCGCCATCGCCGCGTCATGGTCCGCTCCACCGTCGCCGGCGACGCGCCCACCATCGCAACGGATGAAATCGCCCGCCGTCTCGCACGGCTGCCGGCTGCGGCGGCGGAGTAAGCCTGGCGCCATCCGAACCGGCGCCACAAGGCAGCGCCGGTTCGGCAGATCGCCATCGTTTACTTGATGGTGATGACATCCATGACGAGCTTGCCGTCGACCTTGACGGGGCCGTCTTCCTTAGCGCCCAAATAGTACTCGAAGACGCCCGGCTGCATGCCGCCTTCCTCGCCGTGCAGCATCAGCATCAGCTTCTGGCCGGGAGTCACGGCCTCATCCAGCGTCACGACGAGGTTTGGGTTCTCGCCCTTCTGCAGCGGCGCATGACCGATGACCGGACCGGGCTTCATGTCGTCGCCGGTCCGGTGCACGACCAGCCAGCCCCGATTGGCCGATACGGCCTGAGTGACGACGATGGCGCCCGCATTGACGCTCTGGTCCTGGCCCATGACGGCAAGCTGCATGTGCGCAGCGGCGAAGGCTGACGTCGCCAGCACGGCGGCGGCGGAGAATCCGAGGAGAGATGTCTTGAGTTTCATGGATGCGCTCCGTTCTTGATCGACCCGGATTGCGGCAAGATCGCCGAAATGCGGCTATGTCGATCGTTTTCAATCGATGCGAGCATGGCCGGCGCGTCCGCCCGAAGGCGCGTTGCGCTGCATGTCACGTCGCCCTTGACGCCAGATGGCGCGCAAGAGCCCGGCCCATGACGTGGGCTCGCCGATAGATACGTCGGAGGTTATGGAAGGTTTCAGCGCGCCGGGATTATTTTTCGCCGCCGCTGTCATTGTCTACAGGCAGCAATGTCCCATGCAGGGCCGGTCCGGTCGGCCGCCCGGTCGGCGAGCCGCCCACAGGCTCGAGGCTGACGCCGAAGGTCGCCCGGCGCAGCAGGCCCGGAGTCAGGTCGCTCAAGCGGCGGGTCGTCCATTGCTCAGCCGGGTTCAACAGGCCAAGCGACCTCGGCGCGCCGCCCAGGTCTTCGGAGACAATCCACAACTCATAGTCCTTGCCAGGCTGCCGACCGGCGCCGATGGGACGGATGCTCATCTGCCTGGTCGTCAGATCGATTGACAAGAGGAACGACGGCCGCGCATCCCCATCATTGAAGACCGCGACATAGGTATCCGGCGGGGCCGGCGCCGGGACAATCAAGCTCGGCTTGACCGCGACAACGGCCGCAAGCACGACCGAAGCTGCGACGGCAAGGCCCGCGATGGCGCGCCAGCGCCCGACCCGCCGCCGCAGGACCAGGACTTCGCTCGATCCGCTGACGAGCGGACGACGCGCCTCCGCGCGCAATGGCTTCGGCGCCGCGCCATCGTCGATTTTTGCCATGACGGCCGCCAGCACGCCCGCGCCGGGCGCGGCGTCGCCCACGCCTTCAAGCAAGGGCGCCAGCCGGTCGTCCCAGGCGCGGATCGCCCGATCCAGTGCCGCGTCATGGACGCGCCGGTCCGCGACGGCGGTCCGCTCAGCCGCATCCAGCGTACCGAGCACATACTCGGCAGCAAGCAGGTCGATGCTGTCGTCCTCTCCCGCCATCATGCCTCCAGACATGCGCGCAGCCTGAGCAAGCTGCGCCGGAGTTGCGTTTTCACCGTGCTGACCGGCAAGCCGAACCGGCTCGAAAGCATCTCCCGCGTCGCGCCGTCAAGATAAGCTAGGCGCACCATCGCCGCCTGATCGTTGTCCAACCCGTCCAGGCACTCCGTCAATCGCGCCGCTTCCTCCGATTGCTCCGCCGCCTGGGCGGGCGACGGCTGCGGGTCCACGACCCGCTCCAGTTCCCCATCGTCGACAGCCAGTCTGGGCGTCCGGCGCCGCGCTTCGTCGATGGCCCGGTTCCGCGCGATCGTCGCCATCCAGGTGATGGCGGAGGCGCGCGACGGGTCGAATGCGCCCGCATTGTTCCAGACCCGGAGATAGACGTCCTGCAGGGTCTCCTCGGCGACCGACCGACGCTGCAAGATACGCACGATAACGCCGAAAAGTTTCAGATGCGTCGCTTCATAGAGCGACTTGAAGGCGCTCCGGTCGCCATCGGCGACCGAGGCCAGCAGCGCCGCCAGACTTTCCGGGGTCTCCGCCATGAGAGCGTTACCGCCCGTTGGCCTTCCGCCATAGCTCGAAGGCGGCTAGGGAGGCGTCATTGGTCGGCGGATACAAACCTGTGATCGACTTGCCTGCCCGCACTTCCTCGACGACGAAATCCTCATAGGCGGTCATCTCGACCGCCTCGTCGGCGACCTCGTCGGCCAGATGCTGGGGGATCACGATGACGCTGTCGTCGTCGCCGACCAGGATATCGCCCGGAAAGACGCCGACATCGCCGCAGCCAATCGGCCCTTCTAATTCAATAGCTTGATGCAGCGTCAGATTGGTCGGGGAGCTCGGCCGATTGTGATAGGCCGGGATCTCCAGTTCGCCGATCCGCATCGCATCGCGGAAACCGCCGTCGGTCACGACGCCGGCGACGCCGCGCATCTGCAAGCGCGTCACCAGAATATCGCCCGCGCTTGCGGCGCGCGGGTCCTTCCGGCTGTCCATGATCAGGACCGAGCCCGGCGGACAGGTCTCGACCGCCTTCCGCTGGGGATGATCCGGGTTACGGAACGCAGCCAGTTGGTTCAGATCCTCCCGGGCCGGGATGTAGCGGAGCGTGAAGGCCGGTCCGACCATGTTGCGGCCCTTCGGCTTCACCGGCCGAACGTCCTGGATGGTCTGCCCGCGAAGGCCGCGCTTGAACAGCGCCGTCGCCAGGGTCGCGACCGACACTTGCATCAGCTTGCCATGGGTTTCCGTCTTCATGTCCGCGGCGTCCCGTTCTGAAAACTTAGGCCGAAGTCTAGCCGAGAAGCATCGCGGCGTCAGTCCAGATCGGATGCGAGGGCTTGCCGCGTCGCTTCAGACATTCCAGCCATGTGATTGTAGTTCGGATGGCCGATGCCGACGAAAATCCGTGCGCCCGGCTGGGCGAACGCCTTCGCCTGCGCATCGGTCAGGTCGAAATGCACGAACTGCACGCTTGAGGCCTTGCCGTCCGCCGATGTGCGGTCGACGTCTTCTTCCGGCCGGCCCTCGGCCCGCTCGCCGTCGATTTCCAGATACATGAAGTCCTCGACGCCACCCATGCGGTCGAGCTCGGTCTTCCGGCGCACCGGATCGTCGATTTCGAACATCACGGTCGCGACCAGTTCGCGGCCCTGGGGAATGAGGGGGTTGTAGGCCGCCAGTTCGTCGGGGATCTGCGCCGCGCCGCCCTTCTCGATCGCCAGCATCTCATGCACTTGATAGAGCATGGTCCCGTAGCTTTCGAAATAGAACGTCGCGAACGGGCCGACCGCAACCCGGCGATGCTTCTTGATCGCCGCCATTTCCCGCCGCTTTTCCTTGCGGACCGGCAGATAGGCTTCAAGCGGCATGATGTCGGCAAGCGTGATCTGGCGCTGCGGCATGGCGCAGGTCTCCTTCTTCGTTATGGGGCGGCGCATCCGAGGCGGCGCGCGGTCCGCGCCCTGCTTATCTAGTACCGATCAACGCATCCGCCACGGGGGCGGTTCCGCCAGACTGGCAGATCGATCTAGTACGGCAGTCCAAACGCGCGCGCGAACAGTTTGATCGGATGCGGGGCATGGGCGATCTTCGCGGTCGCATCCTCCCGCTCGATCCCTTGAATGATGTGCTGGCCGGCGAGCGGACACTCGGACGCGATATATTGCGTCTTGCCCTTCTCCTCGGCTTGCTTTAGCGCCTTGACGGCCTGCCGGGCGACGGGCTTGCCGACCTTGAGCGCGACTTCGAAATTGTCCTTCATGGCGCCCCAGGAGCCGCCATGGCCGGAGCAACGCTCGATCACGGCGATCCGGGTCTCCGGGATCATTCGCAGCATCTCCGCCGCCTTCGGCCCCATGTTCTGGGCGCGGGCATGGCAGGCAAGATGCACCGTCACATTGCCGTCGAGCGGCGCCAGGCCTTCCGCCAGCCCCTCCCGCTTCGCAATTTCGACGACATACTCCGCGACATCCCGGGTCGCCGCCGCGAGGCGTTTGACGTTCGCGTCGTCGGGGAGGATCAGCGGCCATTCGAACTTCAGCATCAGCGCGCAGGATGGCACCAATGCCACCACATCGTAGCCATCGTCGACCCAGCGGACCATTTCGGCCGCGATCGCCTTCGCCCGATCGGCGACGCGAGCGATATCACCCTGCTCCAATTGCGGCATGCCGCAGCAGCCGGCATAGGTGACTTCCGTCTGAACGCCGTTCTTCGCCAGCACGTCCCGCGCCGCCATGCCGATATCCGGCTCGTTGTAATTCGCGAAGCAGGTCGCGTAGATCACGGCCTTGCGGCCATAGGCCGGCGCTGCGGCGTTGACGACGGCGGGGTTGGCGGCCGCCTGGGCGACCAGGGGCTTGCCGACGAATTTCGGCAGGTCCGCGTCCCGATGCAGGCCGACGGTTTTTTCCATCAAGGGGCGGGTCAGCTTGTTGTCCGTGGCGCTCGCCCAATTGGCGACGCCGGGCGCAATCGCCGCCAGGCGGCCATTGCGGTCCGTCTCGGTCAACTGCCGCTCGATCAGGCCGACCTTGCCCGCCTGCTTCTCGGCAAACCGGTAGCGCAGCATCAAATGCGGGAAATCCAGGTCGAATTCATGGGGCGGCACATAAGGGCACTTCGTCATGAAGCAAAGATCGCACAGCGTACAGGCGTCGACGACGCCCTGAAAACCTTTGGAATCGACGGTGTCGAGCTCTTCCGACGGCGCGGCGTCGACAAGGTCGAACAGGCGCGGGAAGCTGTCGCACAGATTGAAGCAGCGACGGCAGCCATGGCAGATGTCGAAGATGCGACGCATTTCTGCATCGAGCTTCGCGGGGTCAGTAAAATCCGGATTGTTCCAATCCAGCGCATGCCGGGTCGGGGCTTCCAAACTGCCTTCGCTCATCGCATCTGCCTTGGCGGAAAGGGAATAGGGGATGAGTGCGCCGGCGGCGGAGCAACCGCCCGCCGCCGGCGACAATCATGCAATGCGCTTACGACAGTTCGTCGAGCGCCTTCTGGAAACGGCCGGCGTGGCTGCGTTCGGCCTTCGCCAGGGTTTCGAACCAGTCAGCGACTTCGTCGAACCCTTCATCGCGCGCCGTGCGCGCCATGCCCGGATACATGTCGGTGTATTCGTGGGTTTCGCCGGCGACCGCCGCACGGAGGTTGTCGTCGGTCGCGCCGATCGGCAGGCCGGTCGCCGGATCGCCGGTTTCCTCGAGATATTCGAGGTGGCCATGCGCATGGCCGGTCTCGCCTTCGGCCGTCGAGCGGAAGACGGCGGCGACATCGTTGTAGCCCTCAACATCCGCCTTCTGTGCGAAATACAGATAGCGACGGTTCGCCTGGCTTTCGCCGGCAAACGCCGCCTTCAGGTTATCTTCGGTTTTCGTGCCTTTGAGCGACATACGAATTCTCCCTCCTTCATTAAAGACCAGGCATGAGCGACCGGCCAAACGTCGCCGCGCTGCTCCCCGCAGCGACTAGCGCCAGCCCATCATACCGCCTTGACAGGAATATGAACCAGAGGAGCCGCATGTCAACAATTTAGAAGGATTCTAAGGAGGAAATTCCGCCTGAGCCGCCGGGATGTCAGGCGCCGGCTTTCTCCAGCCGGATCACCACCTCGACCCGGCCGATGCGCGCGCCCTCGGGCGCGGCCGGCAACGCGGCGATGACCACCGCATCCTCGGGGATATCCTGCAGCATACCGGTATCGGCATGGAAGAAATGGTGGTGATTGGAAACGTCCGTGTCGAAATAGGCGCGGCCCGGCTCTGCCAGGACTTCGCGGAGCAACCCAGCTTCAACGAACTGGTGCAGGGTATTATAGACCGTCGCGAGCGACACGCTGATTTCCGCCGCCGCCGCTTCGGCGAACAGATCCTCCGCCGTCAGATGCCTGCAGGGGCCGTTGAACAGCAATTGCGCCAGCCCGACGCGCTGCCGCGTCGGGCGGAGCCCAGCGGCGCGCAACCGGTCCTGCGCCTTGAGCGCAAAGTCATTATCGAGGCGACGCTTCGGCAAATCGGCGGTCCTTCACAAGCAAAGCTGACTATAACTTAGACGCACCCTGCAAAAAAACCAGTCCCGGCGCCCTATTCCGCGCCAGCCGACTACTGGCCGGTCGTGATCCGGTCGACAAGCTGCTTCACCGTCGGAATGAAGCCATTGTCGTACCAGGGGTCCTGCGCAAAGCGATAGGCATTATGGCCGGCGAACATCAAATGGTCTTCCGGCGGGTCGCCGTGCGCGATCGCCTGCAGGGTCTTCTGGATACAGAAGGACCGGGGATCCGGCTTCCGCCCGTTCGTGCCGGTTTCGCCTTCGGACCAGTTCGAGAACCGACACTGGGAAAGGCAGCCCATGCACCCAACCTGGTCCTTGTGGATCTGCCGGGCCGCGGCGGGCGTTTCGAACACCAGGGTCGAATCCGGGGTGCGCAGGCCTTCGGTGAAGCCATCGGCGACCCAAGCTTCGGCCCGCGCCTTGTCATGGGGCGTCACGAAAACCTTCCGCCCCCTGGCGCCGACCGCGAGCTCCGCCGCATGATCGCCGACCGCTTCGATGGAATAGGCGATCTGCCGGTTCGACCGCTCCGCCAGCGAGTCGAGAAAGGGATTGCGCACGGCGGACGAATAAAAGCCCGTCGGGCTGAAACGCTGCAAAAAGACATCACCCGGCTTCAAGGTCGCGAGCTTGGCTTTCCAGATGTCCGGGATCGGGCTTTCCTGGGTGAGCAGCGGTCGGGTGCCGAACTGGAACGCCACCGGCGCGATCTCGGGATCGTCCATCCAGTCGGACCATTCGTCGAGCCGCCAGACGCCGCCCGCCATGACGATCGGCACGGTATTGAGCCCGGCCGCGTTCATCTGCGCGCGCAGTTCCACGACGCGCCCGCGCGGCGGTTCCGGCGCGTGCGGGTCTTCGCTGTTGGACAGGCCATTGTGGCCGCCCGCCAGCCACGGATCCTCATAGACGACGCCGCCCAGGAATTCCGCATGCTTGCTGTAAGCCCGCTTCCAGAGCGCCCGAAACGCCCGCGCCGAGGAGATGATGGGGTAATAGAACACGCCGTAGGACGAGGCGATCTCCGCCAGCCGGTAAGGCATGCCCGCGCCGCAGGTCACGCCGTGGATCAGGCCCTTGGCGCCTTCGAGCGCGCCGATCAACACCCGATCGGCGCCGCCCATTTCCCATAGCACGTTGATATGAATGCGCCCGGCGCCGCCGGAGACGTCATGGGCGACCCGCGCTTGGTGAATGGCGCCGCGCACGCCGTGCGCCACCAGTTCTTCATGGCGGTCCATGCGGGTCCGGCCGTAATAGGTCTGCGGGATCAACTCTCCGTTCGGCGTGAACGAGTCGGCGTTCACGCCGGAGAACGTCCCAATGCCGCCGGCGCGCGCCCAGGCGCCCGCGCTATGGCCGTTGGTCGCAGATACGCCCTTGCCGCCTTCAACAAGCGGCAGGACCTCCGCGCCGGAAACAGTCATCGGCTGCACGATCATTCGGTTGTCAGCTCCGTCAAATTGCGATGCTAGGCGGGGCGCCGCATGCGCATGCGGCGCCCCGCCCGGCATTCTAGCACACGAATAGAGCTTATTCGTCTGCCGGGAGGTTTTCCTTGCCGGTCGCCTGGTCGATGTACTTCATCGACAAACGGACCTTGCCGCGGTCGTCAAAGCCAAGGCATTTCACCCAAACCGTATCGCCTTCATTGATGACGTCGGTCACGGTGCGCACCCGTTCAGGCTTCAGTTCAGAGATATGAACCAAACCGTCCTTGGGACCCAGGAAATTCACGAACGCGCCGAAGTCCAGCACCTTCACGACCTTGCCTTCATAGATCACGCCCGCTTCCGGCTCGGCGACGATCGCCTGGATCATCTTCAGCGCCTTCTCGGTCGACGCCGGATCGACGGACGCGATCTTGATCGTGCCGTCGTCCTCGATGTCGACCTTCGCGCCGGAAACTTCGACGATCTCGCGGATCACCTTGCCGCCGGTGCCGATGACTTCACGGATCTTTTCGCGCGGCACGGTGATCGTCGTGATGCGCGGCGCCCGGTCGCTGACTTCCGTCCGCGCCTGGCCGAGCCCCTTCTCCATCTCGCCGAGAATGTGCCGACGACCGTCCCGGGCCTGCGCCAGGGCGATCTTCATGATTTCCTCGGTGATCGAGGTGATCTTGATGTCCATCTGCAGCGAAGTGATGCCGTCGTTCGTTCCGGCGACCTTGAAGTCCATGTCGCCCAGATGATCCTCGTCGCCGAGAATATCGGAGAGCACGGCAAAGCGGTCGCCTTCCTTGATCAGGCCCATGGCGATGCCCGCCACCGGCTTCTTCAGGGGCACGCCCGCATCCATCATCGCAAGACTGCCGCCGCAGACTGTCGCCATGGAGGAGGAGCCGTTCGATTCGGTGATCTCCGAAACGACGCGGATCGTGTAGGGGAAATCCTCATGCTTCGGCAGCATCGGCCGGAGCGCGCGGAACGCGAGCTTGCCATGGCCGATTTCGCGGCGGCCGGGCGGGCCGACGCGCCCCGTTTCGCCGACCGAGTAGGGCGGGAAGTTGTAGTGCAGCAGGAAGCGCTCGCGGATTTCGCCTTCGAGACGGTCCATGATCTGCTCGTCCGACCCGGTGCCGAGCGTGCAGACGATCAGGCCCTGGGTTTCGCCGCGGGTGAAGAGCGACGAGCCGTGGGAGCGCGGCAGGACGCCGACTTCCGCGACGATCGGGCGAACCGTCGCCGTGTCGCGGCCATCGATCCGCAGCTTGGTATCGAGGATATTGCCGCGCACCACGTCCTTTTCAAGGTCCTTCAGAAGGCCCTTGGCAAGGCTCGCGTCGCCGCCGGCGGCTTCGATCGCCTCCAGCGCCTTCGACTTCGCGGCGGCGACGGCATTCTGCCGGTCCTGCTTCGCGACGATCGAATAGGCCGCCTTCATATCCGCGGTCGCGAGCGACGCCAGTTGGGCGCGCGCATCCGCCTCGCCTGCGGGCGCCTGGGGCGCCGGCCACGGCTCCTTCGCCGCCGCCTCGGCCAGATCGATGATCAGATCGATGACCGGCTGCATGCTGCGATGACCGAACATCACCGCTTCGAGCATGCGATCCTCGGTCAGTTCCTGCGCCTCGGATTCGACCATCAGCACGCCTTCCTGCGTACCGGCGACCACGAGGTCGAGGGTCGACCCGGCCATCTGATCGACCGTCGGATTGAGAACCAGTTCGCCGTCGATCTCGCCGACGCGGGCGCCCGCGATCGGACCCATGAAGGGCACGCCCGACAGCGTCAAAGCCGCGGAAGCTGCGATCAGCGCAAGGATATCCGGATCGTTTTCCATGTCGTGAGACAGGACCGTCGCCATCACCAGGGTTTCGCAACGGAAACCGGGGGCGAAGAGCGGGCGGATCGGCCGGTCGATCAGGCGGGAGGTCAGGACCTCCTTCTCCGAGGGGCGCGCTTCACGCTTGAAGAAGCCGCCGGGAATGCGGCCAGCCGCATAGGCCTTTTCCTGGTAGTGCACCGTCAGCGGGAAGAAATCCAGGCCGGGGCGCGGGGCCTTGTCGGCCGTCACGGCGCAGAGCACCACGGTTTCGCCAAGCGTCGCCAGAACGGCGCCGTCGGCCTGGCGCGCCATGCGCCCGGTTTCCAGGGTAAGCTTGCGCCCGCCCCATTCCATTTCCTTGCGGACCATATTGAACATCTATCGTCTTTCCTTCCAATCGGCGCTCATGCTGTCTCACAGCCATGATGCGAGCGCCGCATTAGGGCGGTCCCCTTGGACCGACCGTTATTTCGGGCAGGCGTTACGTACCCGCATGCCCACGACGGGGGCGCGACCGTCGCGCCCCTGCCGCCTGGCGCGGCGTCAATCCGCGCCGCGCAATGCCTGTCGTGTCGTTCCGGAGGATGGCGCGTCCAGGCGAACGCGCGCTCCATGCTTCCGTCCTGTCGATGCCGATCAACGTATCCCCGTCCTGGCGCTGCCGCCAGGACACGGGTCGCCTAGCGACGCAGGCCAAGCCGCTGGATCGCGTCCTGATAGCGGGCGTCATCCTTGCGGCGCAGATAGTCAAGCAACCGACGGCGCTGGCCGACCATAATGAGCAGCCCGCGACGGGAGTGCAGGTCCTTCTTATGGGTCAGCATGTGGTCGGTCAGGTTGCGAATGCGTTCGGTCAGAATTGCGATCTGCACCTCGGGCGAGCCTGTATCGCCTTCGGATTTGCCATATTCCTTGACCAGTTCTTCGGTGCGTTCTTTGGTGATCGACATCGAGGTTCCTTTTTGGGTTAGAAGTTGAGGACGCGCTGCGGCTTGATCTCGCCGGCCTCGAAACGCGCGATGCCGACCAGGCCGGTTCGCGTTTCGACCCGGAATTCGACGCCCTCGCCCTGGTCGTCCAGGCCAAGCGCTTCGATCCGTTCGAGATCGCCTTTGCGCAGGAGACGGACCGCTCGCCCATTGCGGAAGTCCGCCGCTTCGCTGTCGGAAATGGCCAGCGCCGGGATGTCGTCCAGCGCGGTCTTGACCGGCAGCAACGCCGGGCACGCATTATCGATGCGGCCAAGCGATTTCAAGTATTCGAGTTCATGGCCCTGGTCGAGCCGGAATGGCCCGACGCGCGTGCGGCGCAAGGCCGCAATATGGCCAAGGCAGCCCAGCGCCTGCCCAAGATCGCGCGCCAGGCCGCGCATATAGGCGCCCTTGCCGCTCTCCACGTCGAAGATCGCGGTGTCGGCGTCCGGCATTTCGACCAGATCGAAACGGGCGATCTCGATGGTCCTGGGCTTCAGTTCGAAGTCCGCGTCATCCCGCGCGAGATCGTAGGCCCGGGCGCCATCGACCTTGATCGCCGAATAGCGCGGCGGCGTCTGCTGGATCATGCCGCGTAGGGCGGGCAGCGCCGCCAGAATCTCGGCTTCGGTCGGGCGCTTGTCGGAGGTTGCGACGATCGACCCATCGGAATCGTCTGTGTCCCGCGCCTCGCCCCAGCGGACGGTGAACCGATAGGCTTTGCGTCCGTCCATGGCATAGGGCACGGTCTTCGTCGCCGCGCCGAGCGCGATCGGCAGCAAGCCGGTCGCCAGCGGATCGAGCGTGCCGCCATGGCCGCACTTCGCCCCAAGCGCCATCCGCTTGATGATGTTGGATACGGCGGTCGACGTCATGCCCGAGGGCTTGTCGACCACAAGCCAGCCATTCGGCGCATCCGGCGCTGGTTTCCGCTTACGCGCCATCGTTCTGCTCCGGATCCTCGCCCGTCGAACGGTCCGCGTCGCGCGCCGCGACATCGCGCAGGACTTCGGACAGGCGCTGGCTTTGCTCGAACGCCGTATCGGCGACGAACCGCAGTTCCGGGGTAAATTTCGCCTCGACCATATGCCCAACTTCCGCGCGGAGATGCCCCCGCGCTCGTTTCAACGCCTTGACGATCAGATCGATGTCGCCGACGCCGCCAAGCGGCGTGACGAATACGGTCGCCGATTTCAGATCCTGGCTTGGCCGCACTTCGGTCACGGTGATCGCCACGCCGGTCAGGTCGGGGTCGCGCAAGTCGCCGCGCGCCAGCACCTCGGCCAGCGCATGACGCACAACCTCGCCCATCCGGCGCGCCCGCTGGCTAGGCGCGCGTCCGCTTCTAGCGCTCATCGGCGTACTCACAGAGCCCGCGCGACTTCTTCGACCTCATAGCACTCGATCACATCGCCAACCTGCAGGTCGTGATAGTTCTCGAAGCCCATGCCGCATTCGAAGCCTTCGCGCACTTCCCGGACTTCGTCCTTGAAGCGTTTGAGCGTGCCGAGCTTGCCTTCGTGGATGACGACGTTGTCGCGCAGCAGGCGGACGCCCGCGCCGCGACGGACGATGCCATCCGTGATCCGACAGCCGGCGATCTTGCCGACCTTCGTGATGTTGAAGACTTCGCGGATTTCCGCGTTGCCGATGAACTTCTCGCGCTGTTCGGGCGCCAGCAAGCCTTCGACAGCAGCTTTCATGTCATCCAGCAGCTCGTAGATGATCGAGTAGTAGCGGATATCGACGCCTGCGGCCTGGGCCTGGGTCCGCGCGGCCGCGCCGGCGCGGACGTTGAAGCCCAGAAGGAACCCGCCGACCGACTGCGCCAGCGTCACATCGGATTCGCTGATCGCGCCGACGCCGCCATGCAAGACGCGGATCGAGACTTCCTCGTTCTGGAATTTCTCCAGCGAGCCCATGATCGCCTCGAGGCTGCCCTGCACATCCGCCTTGACGACGACGGGCAGTTCTTTCGATTCGCCCGTCGCGATCCGGCCGAACATCTCGTCGATCGTGCCGCGCGGCGCTGTCGCCGTGCGCTTGTCCCGCTCGATCCGCTGCCGGTAGTCGGTGACTTCCCGCGCCCGCGCATCGTTCTCGACGACGACGACTTCATCGCCCGCCATCGGCACGCCCGAGAGGCCCAGCACTTCGACCGGCAGCGACGGTCCCGCCTCGTCGACGGTCTGGCCGCGCTCGTCGGTCAATGCCCGCACCCTGCCCCAGACGCCGCCGGCGACCAGGATATCGCCGCGACGCAAGGTGCCCGACTGGATCAGCACCGTCGCGACCGCGCCGCGGCCGCGATCCAACTTGGCTTCGATCACCGCGCCGCGCGCTTCCCGGTCGGGATTGGCGCGCAGCTCAAGCAATTCGGCTTGCAGCGCCACAGCTTCGAGCAATTGGTCGAGGCCGTCGCCGGTCAGCGCCGAAACCGGCACCATCTGAACGTCGCCGCCAAAATCTTCCGCGATCACCTCATGGCTCAAGAGGCCCTGCTTGGCGATATCCGGATTGGCGTCCGGCTTATCCATCTTGTTGATCGCGACGATGATCGGCGCCTTCGCCGCCTTCGCATGATTGATCGCTTCGATCGTCTGGGGCTGCACGCCATCGTCGGCCGCGACCACAAGGATGACGATATCCGTGACGCTCGCGCCGCGCTGGCGCATGGCCGAGAACGCGGCATGGCCGGGCGTATCGAGGAAGGTGATCTTCGTCTCGTCCGGCAACGTCACCTGATAAGCGCCGATATGCTGGGTGATGCCGCCGGCTTCGCCCTGGACGACGTTGGTCTTGCGCAGGGCGTCGAGCAGCGAGGTCTTGCCGTGATCGACATGCCCCATGATCGTGACGACCGGAGGACGCGGCTGCAGATCGCCGTCGCTATCCACCGGGGCGTCGAGGCCGATCTCGACATCGGCCGCGGACACGCGCCGGAACCGGTGGCCGAATTCCTCGACGACCAGTTCGGCCGTGTCGGCGTCGATGATCTGGTTCATGGTCGCCATGACGCCAAGCTGCATCAGCTTGCGCACCACGTCCGCGCCGCGTACCGCCATGCGGTTCGCCAGTTCGCTGACGACGATGACTTCCGGCACCCGCACTTCGCGCACGACGAACGTCGGATCCTGGTTGCCGCGCTCGCGGCGCTGTTGCTTCTCGCGCTCCCTGGCGCGGCGGACAGACGCCAGACTGCGCGTCCGCTCCTCGGCGACATTGTCGTCGAGCGCCTGGCTGATCGTCAGCTTGCCCGTGCGGCGACGTTCATCGCCGCCCCGTTCGGCGCGCTTCGGCGCGGCGCGGCGTTCTTCCTCGACGGGACGGGCGCGGCGACGGTCGTCCTCGCGGGTCCGGCCGCCGGGCGGCAGATCTTCTGGCGGAGCGTTCGCCACATCGACCGCGGGACGGCGCGGCGCGCCGCGCGGGCCGGTTCCGGGGCCGGGCCGGGCGCCA
>CALAHN010000140.1 GCA_937891825.1 uncultured Alphaproteobacteria bacterium | reverse complement strand
CATCGGATGTCGGCAATGGGCTCACGGGTTCTGATCAATGCAAATTGGTATAAGGCCTGTCGATCATGGCATTTGTCTTTTTCGCACTAGCCCTGCCGGTCGAGGCGGCGGCGATTTTTGGATGGCTCAGACCGTTCCTGACCACGACGTTCGACTGGTTCTTCCTGGGCGCCGCCAACATTTTCGTGATTTTCTGCCTGTTCCTGATTGTCTCGCCCTGGGGCCGGGTCCGGCTTGGGGGCAAGGATGCGAAGCCGGATTACGGCTATGTCGGCTGGTTCGCGATGCTGTTCGCCGCCGGGATGGGCATCGGCCTCATGTTCTTCGGCGTGCTGGAGCCGGTCTATCACATGGCCATCTCCGAGCCGCTGGGCGTGCCGTCGCCGATCGCGGCCGACGGCACGATCATCCCCGAGAATGTCGAGGCCGCCCGCGCCATGGGCCTCGCCGCGACGATCTTCCATTGGGGGCTGCATCCCTGGGCGATCTACGCGGTCGTGGCGTTGGCGCTGGCGCTGTTTACCTTCAACAAGGGCCTGCCGCTGACGATCCGCTCCGCCTTCTACCCGATCTTCGGCGAGCGGGTCTGGGGCTGGACCGGCCATGTCATCGATACGCTGGCGGTGTTCGCGACGCTGTTCGGCCTCGCGACCTCCCTGGGCTTCGGCGCGCAGCAGGCGAACGCCGGGCTGGCCCATATCTTCGGCATTCCGAATTCCATCAGCGTCCAGGTGATCCTGATCGCCGGCATCACCGCCATCGCGTTGATTTCGGTGCTGCGCGGGCTTGACGGGGGCGTGAAGCGCCTGTCGGAATTGAACATGGGCCTCGCGGCGCTCTTGTTGCTGTTTGTGCTGTTCGTCGGACCCACGGTCACGATCCTCGGCGATTTCGTCGCCGGCATCGGCGCTTATGCAACCAATCTGCTCGGCCTCAGCAACCCGATTGGCCGGGAAGACACAGGCTACAGCCAGGGCTGGACGGCGTTCTACTGGGCGTGGTGGATCAGTTGGTCCCCGTTCGTCGGCATGTTCATCGCCCGGGTCAGCCGGGGCCGCACGGTGCGTGAGTTCATCATCTGCGTCCTGCTGATCCCGTCGATGGTCTGCGTGCTGTGGATGGCGGTCTTCGGCGGCACGGCTATCGACCAGGTGCTGACCGATCCCCTGAACAGCGCCGTCAAGGCGAATGTGATCGACAGCTATTCCCCGGAGATTTCGCTGTTCGCCATGCTGGAAGGTTTGCCGCTTGCGTCGCTGACCTCGATCATCGGCATCGTCCTGGTCATCGTTTTCTTCGTGACCTCGTCTGACAGCGGCAGCCTGGTGATCGACACGATCACCGCCGGCGGCAAGGTGAACGCCCCGGTGCCCCAGCGGGTCTTCTGGTGCACCTTCGAAGGCGCGGTCGCCATCGTCCTCTTGATCGGCGGCGGATTGAGCGCGCTGCAAGCCATGGTCATCTCAACCGGATTGCCGTTCACGGTGGTGCTGTTGCTGATGTGCTGGGCGATCATCCGGGGTCTGATGACGGAAAGTCGGTAGCGCCAGGGATGGCAGGGAGCGGGAGCTGCGCGTTCAGGCGGACGCGCAGCCCCCGTGCCCCGGTAACGCGCCGTTCGCGCCATTGTGAGTAGGGGGCGGCGCCGCATCGACTTAGACTGCGTCCCATGAAAGCCCTTCGCGTGCTCGCGGCGTTCGCCGCCCTTGTGTTGCCTGGAGCCGCCGTCGCCGACCCGGCGCCGCCGGTCGCCGTCGAGCTCTTCACCTCCCAGGGCTGCTATTCCTGCCCGCCGGCGGAAGCCTATCTCGGCGAACTGGCCGGGCGGGCGGAGGTCGTGGCGCTCGAGTGGCATGTCGATTACTGGGACGATCTTGTTTATGGCGGCGCGGGCAAGTGGAAGGATCCGTTCTCCAGCAAGGCGGCGACGCTTCGGCAATATGCCTATAACCGCGCCATCATCGGCCGGGCACGCGCCTACACGCCGCAGATGATCGTCGCTGGCGAGCGGGAGATGGTCGGGTCCGACCGGAGCCGGGTCGAAGACGCTATCCGCCGCGCCCGGAAGGCGCTGCCGCAGACTGTCGCCCTGACCGTCGAACCAGCGCCGGACGGGCGCATTGCGGTTCAGGCCTCCGGCGGCGGCGTGACGCTCTGGCGGGTCGATTTCCTGAAAACCCATGTGACGGAAGTGCTGCGGGGCGAGAACAAGGGCAAGCGTCTCGTCAGCCACAACATCGTCCGGCGGCTTACGGCGCTTGGGCCGGCGCGCGCCGACGGCCTCGTGCTGGACCCGCCCGCCGCCGGCGAAGGCTGCGCGATCCTGGCGCAGGTCGGGGAAAGCGGCCCGGTCAGGGCGGCGGCCTACTGCCCGGCAGATGGGGTTCGCCCGCCCGCGTGAACCGGCGGCCGCCGCTTACTGCGTGAAGCGCGTTCCGGGCGCCGGCGGGTCGTTCGGCGGACCGGCGAAGCATTGGGCCTTCGCCATCCAATCGCGCGCAATCGGCCCTTCGACCGCGAGCGCCACATCCGCGATATTCCGCGTTTGGGCCACGACCTGGGCGAAGGCGGTCGCCGGGCCGCTGACAGTTTCGCCGGCGCCGGACCGGTCCGCATGCCATTCCCAGATCGCGCCGGACGGGGCCGTCAGGCGGATATGGGGCGGCGGGCCGGGCGGCTCGACGCCGCGGTTCTGGTAGGTCCAGCCATAGGTGATCGCGCCCAGATGGCAGATCGCGCGGATGCTGTCCGTATCCTGCCGCACCTGGCCCAGCAGATCGTAGATCGCCTGGGAATGGGACCAGGTCTCCATCAGGCGCGCCGTGATGCTGGAGCGTGCGCTCATGTCGGGGCCGACCCAGGCGACCCGTTGCTTCGGGTCGGCGGCGGCATAGGCGTCGGCGGTGGCGGCAGATGAGGCGCGCCAGGCCTTGACCAGCGCCTGGCCTTCAAGCCCCTTCGACCAGCGCCGCTGATAATCGAACCGGCTCTCGCCCGCCGCCGTCGCTGCCTGACGCTCGGCGCGGGCGGCGGCGAACCCGGCGGGATCGATCAGCGTCATCCGCGCATTGACGTCGCCCATGTAGAGATGCGCCATGATGTCGTTCAGGGTCCAGGCCTTGAACTGGGTTTCACGGCGGAAGTCCGCGTCCGGCAGCGGCGCCAGAAGCGCGGCGAGGGCGGCGCACTGGTCGCGGAAATCGGCGGCTTCGGCGATCATCGGCTGGGGTCTCCTGCTGGCATGGCGGCGTCCGTCATCGTCGCCTGAACCGGGCGCGGTTCGCAAGGTGGCCTTTCAAGGCGAAGCGCGGCAGACTTGGCCCGCAATGTCATCAGGGGGAGGCAGCAGATGCCCATCGGTTTTCGCATTCGTCAGAACACGTCCAAGGTTTCCGCCGATATTGCGGCCAGGTTCAAAGGCATGCCGGTCGCCAATGTGTCCGACAGCATGTCCCGGATGACGGCGGGCGGCCCGCGCCTCCGCCCGATGCATGCCTCCGGCCCGCTCTCCGGCCCGGCGCTGACGGTCAAGACCCGGCCCGGCGACAATCTGATGCTGCACAAGGCGATCGACATGGCGGACCCCGGCGACGTGATCGTCTGCGACGGCGGCGGCGACCTGACCAACGCCCTGATGGGGGAGATCATGCTGTCCCACGCGATGAAGCGCGGCGTCGCCGGCTTCGTGCTGGATGGCGCGGTCCGCGACGTGGACGCCTTCAAGGAGCGGAACCTGCCGGTCTTCGCCGCCGGAGTCTCCCATCGCGGCCCCTACAAGGACGGCCCTGGCGAGATTGGCTACGCCATCGCCATCGACGGCATGGTCATTCAGCCGGGCGATCTGATCATCGGCGATTGGGACGGCGTCCTCTGTATCGCCCAGGACGAGGCTGCGGCGGTGCTGAAGGCGACGGAGGCCAAGAACGCGGCGGAAGTCGTGGCGATGGCGGAAATCGATAAAGGCGCCTATGACCGCGCCTGGATCGACGCCAGCTTGAAGCGGCTCGGCTGTTCGTTCGAGGGTTGATCGCTCTCAATAAGATAGGTCGAGTCTATTCGACATCCCGCCGCATGGTGATGCTGGTAGGGCGGTCGTAGCCCGTGTGCGCGGTCCGGGCCGTTTCGCGGAAGCCGAGCGCGCGGAAGGTCGCGTGGTTCTCGGTCAACTCGATCCGGGTCTGCAGTTCGACTGCCGGCAGCCCGTGCGCCCTGGCCCGCGCCATCGCCGTTTCGACGAGCGTGCGGGCATGTCCGCAGCCGCGCTTGTCCGCCCGGACCGACAGCTTGCCGAGATAGAGGCAATCCTGGCGTGGGGTCAGAACGACGGCGGCGACGATGGCGGCGGCTTCCTGGATGCGCCAGATTTCGCCCGCGGTCGCCTGGGCGCGGACCTCGGCCTCCGTCAGCCGCAGCATGGAGGAGGGCGGGTCGATCCGGCCGTCCATATAGGCGAACGCGGCTTGGATCAGCGCCAGAATTTCCGCGCATTCCGAAAGGTTTGTGACCCTGGCGGCGGTGGTCATGGGGTCAGATTTCCAGGTCGCCCTTCTTCAGGGCGCGGCCAATGATGTTGCGTTGAATGTCGCTCGTGCCTTCGCCGATCACATAAACCAGCGCATCCCGGTGATGCATGCCGACGCTGTGGTCGCGCATGATGCCAGCGCCGCCCATGACGCGGATCGCGTTTTCCGTCACCCGGATCGCCGCTTCGCTCGCGACCAGTTTGACCTTCGATGCGGCGGCGTCGGTCAATGTGCCTTCATCGACCTGCCAGGCGCCCCAGTAGACCATCCAGCGCGCCGCCTCGATCTCCGTCGCCATGTCGGCCAGGCGATGGGCGACCGCCTGATATTCGATGATCGGCTTGCCGCGCACGATCCGCGTCCTGGCGAACGCCAGGGCTTCCGCCATCGCGCCCTGCGCCACGCCCAGCACAGACGCCGCGACGCCGACCCGGTTCTCGCTCAAGCTCTCGAGGATGACGGAATAGGAGCCCTCGCGCTCGGCCAGGAGATGGCTGTCGGGCACGAACAACTCGTCGATGTGCAAGAGGCCGGTTTCGGAGCCGCGCAAGCCTTCCTTCTTCAAGGCGTCGATGGCGACGCCCTTCGCCGGCAGATCGACGATGAACAAGCTGACGGCGTCGATGGTGAGGTCGGGCTTGGTGCGCGCCGCCAGCAGCATGAAGTCGGCGATCGGCGCGTTGGTGATGTAAAGTTTCGAGCCGCTGATCTTCCAGCCGCCGTCGACCTTTTCGGCGCGCGTCTTCATCGCCCGGATGTCTGACCCGCCGTCAGGCTCGGACAAGCCGAAGCATGCGATCTTGTCGCCGGCGATGGCGGGCTGGAAGTAGGCCGATTTCTGGGCGGCCGTGCCGGCTTTCCAGATCGGCCAGACGCCAAGGTGGCTATGGGCGGAAAACGCGCCGCAATAGGCCTGGCTGACGCGGCCGATTTCTTCGCGGATAATGCAGTCGGATACCTTGTCCATGCCGACGCCGCCGTCCGCCTCGGGATAACGCGCGCCTAGAATGCCAAGCTCGCCCCAGCGCTTGAACAGGTGCTTCGGAAAGGTTTCAGTCTCGTCCGAATGCCGGACATGCGGCTTGGCTTCCGTCTCCATATGGCGGCGCATGGTCTCCCGAAGGGCGACGTGTTCTGGCGAAAAGGCAAAGTCCATGTTTTGGTTCCATGTTTGACGAGATCGGGCGGCTTGCCGCGCGGGCTGATGGACCGATCTTGGCGGCTTCCGCCGGGAACGCCAATGGGCGCCCCAGGCGGCGGATTGTCATGGAAGGCTGGCGACATCAATGTCGGCGGGCGGGAGGCCCGCGAGATAGCGGTCATGGGCGGCGGTCAGGCCGCGCTCGAAGTCCCGCGTATACCCGGCCGTGTCGAAGAGCGGCGTCGTCAAGCGGTTCCGCGCAAGCTTCGCCCGGATGGCGGCGAGCCGGTCCCGGTCGAGGGCGAGCGCCACGATGAGCGCTTCATACTCCACCTCAGTCGTCGTGATCAACTCCGGCAGGCCGATCGCCGTGAGCAAGCTCGCCGCGACCCGCGCCGCGAACTGCTCGCCTGCCCTGGTGACGAGCGGCAGGCCGGCCCATAGCGCGTCGCTCGCCGTCGTATGGGCATTGTAGATGAACGTGTCGACGAACAGGTCCGCATGCTTTTGCCGTGCCAGATGCGTGTGATGCGGGACCTTCTCGGCGAAGACGATCCGCTCCGGCGCGATGCCGCGGTTGGCCGCTTCCCGGCGGAGGTTGGTTTCGGCCAGGGGATGCGGACGTAGCAGCCACAGCACGCTGCCATCGACTTGGGCGAGCGCCTGCATCCAGCGATCGAAGTCATGCGCCGTGATCTTGTAGTTGGTATTGAAGCAGCAATAGACGAAGGCATCGTTGGGCAGGCCGAATTCGGCCCGCGCGGTCCGGGTTTCCGGGATCGGCCGCGTCGCGTCGTTCGGCTGATATGTGTGGGGCAGGTAGATCAGCTTCTCGGCATAGTGCTGGCGCAGCCTCGGCGGAATAACGGTTCTATCGGCGACCATATAGTCCATGAAATCCCCGCCCATGGCGCCGGGATAGCCCAGATAGTGGATCTGCACCGGCGCCAGGCGCTCGACGAAGATCCCGGATCGATTGTCCTTGGTGTAGCCGTTCCGGTTGATGGCGATGTCGATTTCAAGGTCGCGGACTGCAGCCACGATGCCAGCGTCGGTCATCTCCCGGATGTCGATGAAGCGGTCGACGCCGGCGATGATGCGGCGACGCATATGGTCGTCCTTCGCCTCGCCGTGGGAGAAGGCGAAGATCTCGAAGGCGTCGCGGTCGTGGGACTCCAGCAAGCCCGCCATCAGGTACATGCCCGCAAAATTGTAGAAATCGGCGGAGAAATAGCCGATCCGCAATTTCTCCGGCCGGGCGCGACGCGGCAGGGGCGCTGGCGAGCGCGCGCCCACGATCTGCCGGGCCCATTTCTCGGCGCGCAGCTTCTGCCGTTCCGCATTGTCGTCAATCGCGAGCATGATGAAGGGCGGAGCGGCGTCGCCCTCAATGCCAAGCGCGCGCGCGGCTGCGTCGAATTCCGGCTGAGCGCTCCAGTCGCTGATATGCTGCATCTGGTTCAGCATCTGCGCCTGTGCGCTGGCATAGTCCGGCCGGATCTCGACGGCGCGCCGGAAGCACGCGATCGCTTGTTCGATCTGCCCCTGTTCCTTGTACATGTTGCCAAGATTGTTTTGGGCCTCGGCATAATTGGGCTTGAGGTCGAGGGCGCGGCGGAACCGCTCGATCGCGGCTGGCGCGTCGCCCTGTTCCTGCAGAACGATGCCCAGGACATTGTGCGGTTCGGCCGCCTCCGGCCGGAGCTGCACGGCTGTTTCATAAGCTTTCCGCGCGGCCGCGGTTCGACCCTGGCGCCGGAGCGCCGACCCGAGATTGGCATAGGCGACCGCGAATTCGGGGCGGCAATCGATGGCGCGCTCGAAGCTTTCGATGGCCTCGTCCATCCGGCCAAGTCCCTGCAAGGCGATGGCGACGCTGTTGTGCACGTCCGCGTCGTCGGGCTTCAGGCGAAGCGCTTGGCGCCAGCTCGCCAGGGCAGGCTCGATCTCGCCCAGGTCCTTGAGCACGGCCCCGAGATTCCTGTGGGCCTCGACATAGTCCGGGTTCAGGGCGATGGCGCGCCGGTAGGCCGCCGATGCCTCCGGCTTGCGGTCGAGCGTCTCCAGGGCGGCGCCCAGGTTATTGTGGCCGTCCGGGTAGTCCGGCTTGAGCTCCACGACGCGCTGGAAGGACCGGGCGGCGTCCGCCCAGCGTCGCTCCCGCGTGCTGAGCGCGCCGTCGATCGTCCAGAGGAGATAGGCCCGCGGATATTTGGCGAGCAATTCGGCGGCGCGCTTGAGAGCGTCCTCGGTCTTGCCGCCGCGATACAAGGCGAGCAGGCGGTCGAGCGCGTCCGCCGGAACTTCAGCGCCTGCGTCTTCCTCCTCGGCCGCGCCGGACGGCGCGGCGGCATCCAGGTTCTGCAGCGCTGTCTCGGCGTGGCGGTTCTTTGGATATGCGGCAAGGATATCGCGGTAGAGACGCCGCGCCGCGTCCGTCTGGCCGGATCGGGCGAGGCTCCGGGCTTTCAGCAGCGCCTTCTGAACGTTCAATTTCGCCATATCAATTCGTCAATCTGCGGGCTGCCGCCATGCCCTATTGTCAACAGGCTCGATCGCGCTGCTTGTAGGCGTCTCCGCCCCGGCGCGGCTTGATCTGGAGCATGGCGCAATCGGGGTCAGAGGGCGCGCGGCGCAAAGTCCCGGACGTCGCCGATGCGGCCTTGCAGCGCGGCCGCGGCGGCCGATGCCGGGCTCATCAGGTGGGTACGGGCGCCCTGGCCTTGCCGGCCCTTGAAATTGCGGTTGGAGGTCGAGGCGACATGCTCGCCCGGCGCCGCCAGATCGCCGTTGATGCCGACGCACATCGAGCAGCCGGACTCCCGCCACTCGAAGCCCGCATCGTTGAAGATCCGATCCAGCCCCTCCGCTTCCGCTTGGCGCTTCACCGGCATGGAGCCAGGCGCCACGATGGCGGGAACCTTGGCCTGCCGGCCCTTGGCGATCGCCGCCGCGGCGCGCAGGTCCTCGATCCGGCCGTTGGTGCAGGAGCCGATGAAAGCCCGGTCGATCGGAATATCGGCGATCGCGACGCCGCCATTCAGGCCCATGTAATCGAGCGAGCCCTGGAACTGGGCGCGTCGGTCCGCGTCGTCGATTTCTCTGGGGTCGGGCGCGCGGCCGGAAACGGCGGCGCCTTCCTCGGGGCTGGTCCCCCAGGTCGCCATCGGCTCCAGCAGTCCGCCGTCCAGGCGAACGGTCGTGTCGAAGGTTGCGTCGGGGTCGCTCTGGAGGCCCCGCCAGAATGCTTCGGCCGCTGGCCAATCGGCAGGGTCGGGCGCGCCGGGCCGGCCTTTCAGATAGTCGAATGTCGTCTTGTCCGGCGCGATCATGCCCGCGCGGGCGCCGGCTTCGATCGACATGTTGCATACGGTCATCCGGCCTTCCATCGAGAGGCCGCGGATGACGCTGCCGTCATATTCGATTGCGTGGCCAAGCGCGCCGCCAGCGCCGATCTGGCGGATGATCGCGAGGATCACGTCCTTGGCGGCGACGCCGGCCTGTAACGCGCCGGCGACCGTGACGCGCATCGCCTTGGGCCGCGCCTGCCAGAGGGTCTGGGTCGCGAACACATGCGCCACTTCCGACGCGCCGATCCCGAACGCCATCGCGCCCATGGCGCCGTGGGTGGACGTGTGGCTGTCGCCGCATACGATGATCAGGCCCGGCTGCGAGATGCCCTGCTCCGGCCCGACGACATGGACGATGCCATGGTCCTTGTCCTCGATGCCCAGCATGCGCACGCCGAAGCGTTCGGTATTCGCGTAGAACTGGTCAACGACCGAACGGATTTCCGGGTTGTCGATGGCGTTCAGGTCGCGTGACGTTGTCGGCACATAATGGTCGGCCATGCCAAGCGTCCGCTCCGGCCGGCGCACAGGCAGCTTGGCTTCCGTCAGGGCGTTGAAGCCGTGAAACGAGCCTTCGTGGCAGAAATGCCAGTCGACCGCTAGCAGGGTCTGCCCGTCGTCGCGGTCGACGATCGTATGGGCGTCCCAGATTTTCTCGAACAGGGTTCGGGGCATCGTCTCCGCCTCTGCCTTCAACTCATGAACCGGCCGCCGTTCACGTCGAGCGCGGCGCCGGTGATGTAGCTTGCGTCGTCGGAGGCCAGGAACAGGATCGCGGCCGCGATCTCTTCCGGCCGGGCCGCGCGGCGCATCGGGATTTCCTGCATGCGCTGGTCCTGCTCGTCGGCGGGCAAGGCCTTGTAGCGGGTCTCGACCCGCTCCGTGAAGACGGTGCCTGGGGCGACCGCGTTGATCGTGACGCCGTTCGGGCCTTCCTCGAACGCCAGCTTCCGGGTGAAGCCAAGGACGGCGGCTTTCGCGGTCGAATAGTGCAGGGCGGACATCTCAGAAATGCTGCGCCCGGCGATGGACGCCAGATTGACGATGCGGCCGTATTTCCGGGCGCGCATGCCGGGCAGCACGGCGCGGGTCATCAGGAAGGCGCTTGTCAGGTTGATGTCGAGGAAGCTCCGCCATTCTTCCAGGCCCAGATCCTCGATCGGACGGGGATTGGCGCCGAAGCCGACATTGTTGACCAGGATATCGGCTGGCCCGATCTGGCTTTCGGCGGCCTTGACCGCGTCCGCGACCGCAGCTTCCGCCGTCGCTTCCGCCTGGAGATAGACAAGGCGATTGCCGGCGCCGGCGGCGTCCTGGCGGAGCGCTTCGGCGAACGAACTGTCGGCCGGCTCCTTGTCGATGACCGCGAGGAAGCCGCCCTCCGCCAGGAACCTGAGCGCCGTCGCCCGGCCGATGCCCTTGGCGCCCCCGGTCAGGATCGCCCGCTTGCCCTCAAATCTCTCGCTCATGGTCGTCATTCCCCCTGGACGCCGGGATAAACCCGTTGTCCGTATGCCTTGCGATATCCAGCGATTTCGGCGCCCGCTGCGGGCTTCGAATATGTGAGCACGGGCGAAGTATAAACCCCGCCCATCAGGCCGCGCAGCCTGACTGCCGCCTTCGCTTGCTCGACCAAGGCCGCGACGCCGTGCAGGATCGGCGCGCCGGAGGGCGTTCGGAAGACGCCCCGGTCGGAAACGATGGCCATGACGACGCCGCCGGCCGCGATAACCACTTCGGCCCCGGCCGCGACGGTTTCCTCGGCGGCCGCCATGAACCGCTGCATCAGCGCCTGGACAGCCGCGCCGTCGCTGCCGGCCGCTTCAAGGTCCGCCATGCTCGGCACCTGCATGGATGCGATGCCTGCGACCTTGTCTGTCAGGCGGCGGCGCGTGAGACCGTCCCAAAGCCGCGGTTCGAATTTCCTGTTGATCGAAACGAAGCCCAGGCGCTCGCCCATGGTCTCGGCAGTCTGGAGCACGGTTTCGCCGAGGCTGAGGACCGGGATGTCGGCGATCTCGCGGGCTTCGCGCAAGCCCGGATCGAACAGATTGCCGATCAGGAAGGCGTCATAGCCTTCGGCCTGAGCGCGGTGGACGTTCTCCAGGATCTCGACCGTCTCCAGAAAGGCCAGATAGCGATATTGGTCGCCGGTGCCGCCCTGCCGGCGGATGCCGTGAACGTCGATCGTGACGTCCGGCCCCGCCGCCGCCTGCAACAGGCGGTCAAGGGTCGCTCGGTAGGTCGGGAACGAGCCTTCCCGCGTGACGCTTTGATACCAGAGCCGCATCGGCCAGACTTCCAACTGCCATGATCGTCAGAATCGAAGCCTAACCCCTGATGGAGTTTGCCGCCATGACCGATGCGGACCGGATCGCCCGCCTGGAAAGCCGCCTGCAATTGCTGGAGGACCGGGAAGACATCCGCGCCCTCCGGGACGCCTATCATGCTTGCATCAACGACGGCCGCTATGACGAGATCGGGGATCTGTTCGTCGACGACGCCTTCGTCCGCCTGGGGTATCTGGCTGAATATCGGGGGCGCGCGGCCATTGACCAGGGCTTTCGCGGCATGGGCGAGCGCGAGCGGTTCTTCATCAAGCAGATGATCCACAGCCACCGGATTTTCGTCGATGGCGACACAGGCGTCGGCCATTCCTATCTGGAAGCGCGGTATGGCCGCTTCGGCGTCTCCTATCTCGTCTCCGGGCGTTATGACGACAAATACCGGCGCACGCCAAGCGGCTGGCGTTTCTCGGAAATGACCATCGAGTTTTATTACACTGTCCCCAACGGCGTCGGCTGGACCGGGGACGAGCTGCACTACCTGGACCCAGCCAAGCGCGCGTAGAGCAGGTCGCCTCAGGATAGATGGGCGATGATCGGGCAGTCCGGCCGGTCGTCGCCGCGGCAGTTCTCCACCAGATGGGCGAGGGCGTCGTGCAGGGATTGGAGTTCGCGCTGTTTCGCCTCGATCTCCTCGAGCCTGTGGGCCGCGATGCGCTTCACGTCCGCGCTGGAGCGGCTCTTGTCGTGATAGAGGCCAAGCAGTTCCCGGCATTCGTTCACGGTAAAGCCGAACGCCCGGGCGCGCTTGACGAACACCAACCTTTTCAGGGCGGGCTCATCATAGCTTCGGTAACCGGACTCCGTGCGGTCTGTCGGCGCGACCAGGCCGATGTCGGCATAGTAGCGCACGGTCTTCGTCGGCAGGCCGGCCCGCCGGGCGACATCGCCGATCTGCATCAGCTTCTCCTTGACCTTCCAGTGGGCGGAAGGAATATACGCTTCGTCGACCCATCCGGAAAGCAGCCTGGCTCTGACCGGACGACGGGATTCGGCAATTGGAGATGCGACGTGCAGCGCCTGATTGCGATCACATTGGCGGCGTTGATGGTCTTGGCGGGCGTGCTTGCGCCCGTGACGGCTGGCGCTGCCCATGTTGGCCCGCATGTCGCGGTCGATGCGCCAATGGCCGAGGACCATGCCGCAGGCAGGCACGGCCATGCTGCGATGAGCAGTCCCGCCAATTCATCCGATTGCGCCCATGGCGGCCCGGCGCATGCCCGGGCGGCCCATGGTTGCTGCGTCGGCGCGGCGCCCGCCATTCTTGGCGATCGGGCGGCTTTCAGCCAGGCGCACGGCGCCCAGGTCGCCCGGTTCGCCGCCCCGGCGGCAGATATCTCCGAGCCGATCTTCGGAATTTTCAAACCGCCTCGCGGCTGACCGGGATGGCGGGCAAAGGCGGCTTCGGCCGCCTTCTGTCGCGCCGCGCCGTTCGGACTGACGCCGCCTGTCCCGCCTGCGCCCTCGGCGCTGGCGGCTGGCGGCCCCCTGAAAATTCATCGAAATTCCGCTCCGGAGACCATCATGCAGAAATTTCTGACGACTGTCGGCGTGCTTTCCCTATCCGCCCTGCTTGGCGCGGGTTCCGCATTCGCTGCGGGCGCCGGCCATGGCCATGGCGCCCATCACGGCGACGGCATGGGCCAGGTTGGCGCAAAGGGCGATCCGGTCGACGCCCGGCGAACCCTCAGCATCGCCATGACCGACAATGCCTATGCGCCGAAATCGATCACGGTTCAGAAGGGCGAAACCGTGCGGTTTATCGTCAAGAACTCGGGCGAATTCGTTCATGAGTTCAACATCGGCACGGCCGAAATGCACAAGGCGCATCAGGGCGAAATGCTGGCGATGATGGAGAGCGGCGCGCTTGGGCCGAGCAGGATCGACCACAGCAAGATGGGCGCGATGCAACACGACGACCCCAACTCGATCCTGCTGGAGCCGGGCCAGTCCGGCGAGATCGTCTGGACGTTCGGCATTTCCGGGGAAATCGAATTCGCCTGCAACGTGCCTGGCCACTACGAAAGCGGCATGGTCGGCAAGGTGAAAGTCCGGTGAGGAGACAAACAATGCGCAAGTTGACAGGAAAATTCCTGGCCGCCGCGGCTTTTGTCGCTGCCGCCACGGCCGGCGCCGCGCCGGGCTTCGCGGGGACATACGACATCACGGTCGAAACCGTGTCGATTGACGTCGGCGCTTTCAAACGTGATGGCATCGGCTTCAATGGCGGATCGCCAGGGCCGGTGCTCCGGTTTGTCGAGGGCGAGCAGGTGACCTTGAACGTCACGAACGCCCTCGCTGTCGATACTTCGATCCACTGGCACGGGCTGATCCTGCCCTTCCAGCAGGATGGCGTTCCGACGATCAGCTTCGACGGCATCAAGCCCGGCGAGACGTTTACGTACTCGTTTCCAGTCGTGCAGTCCGGGACCTACTGGTATCACAGCCACTCCAACCTGCAGGAGCCGGACGGCGCGTTCGGCGCCATCGTGATCACGCCGAAAGACGGTGAGCGGATGGCGACCGACCGGGAGCATGTCCTGATCCTGAGCGACACGCACCCGCACAGCCCGCATCGGATTCTGCGCAATCTGAAATCGATGCCGGACTACTACAACCGGACGCAACGCACGGCCGCCGACTTCTTCCAGGACGTCCAGGCGAAGGGCCTTTCGGCGACGCTCGCCGATCGGGCCGCCTGGGGCGATATGCGGATGATGCCGACTGACATCGAGGACGTGCAGGGTTTCACCGCCGCAATCAACGGCAAGGGCCCGGAGCAGAATTGGACCGGCTTGTTCAAGGCCGGCGAGAAGGTGCGCCTGCGGTTCGTGAACGCCTCGGCGATGGCCTATTTCGACGTGCGCATTCCCGGCCTCAAGATGACGGTGGTCCAGGCCGACGGCAATGAAGTCGAAGCCGTCGAAGTCGATGAATTCCGGATTGCGGTCGCCGAAACCTATGACGTGATCGTCACGCCGTCGGAGAACAAGGCATACACGATCTTTGCGGAGTCCATGGGCCGCTCGGCCTTCGCGCGGGGCACGCTCGCGCCCTCGGAAGGCATGACCGCAGCGGTGCCCGAAATGCGGCCGCCGCCGCTGCTGACCATGGCCGACATGGGCATGGCCCATGAAGGCATGGACCACGCCGCGATGGGGCACGGCGAGGCGAAGCCTGTGGACCACGCCGCGATGGGGCACGGCGAGGCGAAGCCTGTGGACCACGCCGCGATGGGGCACGGCGAGGCGAAGCCGATGGACCATGCCGCTATGGGCCACGGCGCCGCGACAGCGCCCGCGCCCGAATTCTATGCGATGGGCAGCGGTCTGGCGCCTGAGGCCGCGAATGGCGGCAAAATGCTGTCTTATCGGGACCTGACCGCCGCCGATCCGCTCTATCCCGAACGGCCGCCGACGCGGGAAATCGAGCTCCGCCTGACCGGCAACATGGAGCGCTACATCTGGTCGATCAACGGGATCAAGTATGGCGACGCGGAGCCGCTCCGCCTCAAGTACGGCGAGCGCGTCCGGTTCAAGTTCGTCAACGAAACCATGATGACCCACCCGATGCACCTGCACGGCATGTGGACGATCATCGATGTGGGCAAAGGCCAGTGGAATCCCTTGAAGCATGTCGTCAGCGTCGCGCCGGGGTCGACGGTCTATACCGAGACGGAAGTCGATGCGGCGGGCGAGTGGGCGTTCCATTGCCATCTGGCCTATCACGCGGCCAGCGGCATGTTCCGGCGCGTCATCGTCGAAGGCGGGCCGAGCGCTCCCAAGGGCAAGGGGTGAGGCCATGCATATCCGGAAACGCCTTGCCGCCGTGCTCGCGGGCGCGGCGGCATGCGCCGTCGCGTCCGTAGCTTCGGCCCAGGAAACCGACTTCATTACTTATGGCGTCGGCATCGAGCAATTTGAGCATCGGCTGGCGCTGGACGATGCGGCGGACCTGATCGTCTGGAGCGGCGACGCCTATGTCGGCAATGACGAATGGAAGCTGCGCCTCGTCAGCGAAGGCGAATATGCGCCCGACGCTGACGCCTTCGAGGCGCTGGAACACCAGCTTGTCGTCACGCGTCTGGCCAGCGACTTCTTCGATCTGAAGGCGGGCGTGCGCTATGACCGTCCGGCGGGTCCGGATCGCTGGTACGCCGTATTCGGCGCCCATGGGCTGTCGCCGCAATGGTTCGAGATCGACGCCGATCTCTTCCTCAGCGAGAAAGGCGATGTTTCGGGGCGGCTGGATGTCGACTACGAACTGCTCCTGACCAACCGCCTGATCCTGATGCCGACGCTGGAGTTGAACGTCGCGGCTTCCGACGATACGGCGATCGGCGTCGGCGCGGGCTTTGTCTCTGTCGAGACGGGCCTCAGGCTGAGCTACGATATCGTCGACCGGGCGGTCGCGCCCTATGTTGGCCTGAATTACGAACGCAATCTCGGCCGAACGGCAAGGCTGGCGCGGGATGAGGGCGAACAGATCGACGCGGTTTCCCTGACGGTCGGGCTGCGTATGACGTTCTGAAACAGGGAGAACGGGCGATGACCTTTTCGGTCGCCAAGGTACGCAGCGGCTTGACGATCGTCGCGGCCGTCGCCCAGGTTCTCGCTGGCGCCGCGCCGCAGGCGCTCGGCTGGCCCCATGATATTTCGATCCGCTCGGGCGAGCTTGGGACGGCCATCGTGCCGGCAGGTTGGGCGTTCTCGATCTGGGGGCCGATTTTCCTCGGCAGCCTGGCCTTTGCGATCTATGGGGCCTGGCGGGGGCTGGCGTCGCCGCTGGTTCAACGGCTCGGCTGGCTGCCGTTCGCGCTCTTCGCGCTTGCGGCTTGCTGGGAACTCTATGTGCCGCTCCGCTCGCTCGACTGGATCAGCTGGCTGGTCCTGCTGGCGCAGTTCGGCATCGGCGTCCGGCTCGTCTACGTGCTGGACGCCGCGCGGCCCTTGAGCATTCTGGAGACCATCGTCGTGCGCGCGCCGTTGACCGTTTATGCCGGCTGGATCGCGGCCGCCATGTGCGTCAGCTTGCCCTCGACCTTGCGCTTCCATGGGCTGGAGATGCCGCCCGAGGGCTTGCTCGGCCTGTCGCTCGGCATGATCGCTCTCGCTGCCGTCGGCGCGGCCTGGGTCGCCTGGGCGGCCGGCGGCTGGCTTTATGCGGCGCCGGTTGTCTGGGCGCTGGCGGCGGTGATCGCAGCCAATCAGGGCGCGGGCGGCGTCGAGGCGATTGCGTTTGCGGCCGGCGTCGGCGCGGCGGTACTCATCGCGGTTTCGGCCGCGCGGCTCATGCGCCGCGCGGCCTGAGCCTCGCTATTCGGCGGCCTGGGTCTTGGTCGGGCCGACATCGGCGAGCGTCTTGCCGTAGCGGTCCTGGTGCTGCTCGGTCTCCAGCTCGTCCAGTTGGATTTCGCCCGCCATGACCTTGCGCTTCCAGTCCTGATGCATGCCCTCGCGGGCATGGAACTCGGGCATCACTTCCTTCGCGAACAGTTCCAGGCTTTCGCAGATATGCTCATGGGTATTCTTGCCCGCCTGATTGAGCAGGATGATCTGGTCGACATTGCTGGTTTCGAACTTCCTGAGCTTGGCGCGGATCGTGTCCGGCGACCCGACGAGGCCGCCGCGGAGCGCCCTCTCGACGATCTCCGGGTTCGCGTTCTTCCAGGCCGTGAACTCATCCCAGAGGTTGACCGTGCCGGCGGGCGGACGCCGGCGGTCGGGGCTGGCGCCATAGAACTTCAGCGCGAACTGAAAGAAGGTCAGCCCCTCGGCGCGGCGGCGGGCTTCCTCGTCCGTTTCGGCGCACATGAAATAGCTGACGAGCGCGATATTCGGGTTGATCTGATAGTCGGCCAGCTTGTCCAGCCGCTTGGTGATCGAATTATAGTAGGCGTGCACCCAGGCCTGCGCCGCATCGGCGCTGACGAACTGGAAGCCGAGCGCCCCCATGCCGCGCCGGCCCGCCATCTCGATGGTCGGCAATTGCGAGCACGCGACCCAGAGCGGCGGATGCGGCTTCTGCAAGGGCGTCGGCACCACCAGCCGTTCCGGGAAATTGAAGTGCTTGCCCTCGAAGCTGACGGGCTTCCCGCTGAACATCGGGATGACGCACTTCACAGCCTCTTCCCAGATTTCGCGTTTGTCGTCGAAGTCGACGCCGAAGGGCTCCAGTTCCGTGGCGCTGGCGCTTTCGCCCATGCCGAACTCGACCCGGCCGTTCGACAGCAGGTCCAGCGTCGAAACGCGCTCGGCCACGCGGGCGGGCGAATTCGTCGTCAACTGGATGATGCCGTGGGCGAGGCGGATGTTCTTGGTGCGCTGGCTGGCGGCGCCCAGGAACACCTCCGGCGCGGGCGAGTGGGAATATTCCTCCAGGAAGTGATGCTCCACTTCCCATGCATAGTCGTAGCCAAGCTTATCCGCGAGTTCGAGCTGATCGAGCGCGTTGTGATACAGCTTCCATTCCGTATGCGCTTCCCAGGGCCTGGGGATCTGCAACTCGTAAAAAATGCCGAACTTCATTGGCGTCGTCCTTCCCGTATATTGGCGAAAGTCTTGCAAGCCGACCGCCGGGATGCAAGCGCGTCATGGCACCGCGTCACGGGGCCGATGTCGGTCCGATCAGCGCCATGGCTTCGTCCACCGATCCCACGACCTCCATCAGCCCGACCGTCCCGGCGCTCATGAATCCCTGTTCGACGGCCCGGTCGAGCATCGCCAGCAATGGGTCCCAGTAGCCGCCGAGATTGACCAGGACGATGGGCTTCGCGTGGCTGCCAAGTTGCCGCCAGGTCAGGATCTCCATGGTCTCGTCCAACGTGCCGATGCCGCCCGGCAGGATCAGGAATGCATTCGCCAGGTTGAACATGATCTGCTTGCGGTCATGCATGCCGTCGGTGACGATCAGGTCGTCCAGGCCTTCATGCCCAGCTTCGGCCGCCTTCAGGAAACCGGGGATGACGCCGATCACGGCGCCGCCGGCCGCCAGGGCTGCATTGGCCGCGACGCACATCAGCCCGACGCCGCCGCCGCCATAGATCAGCCGCCAGCCGTTTTCGGCGATTTTCCGCCCGGCCGCGTCGGCCGCCGCCTTGTGGCTCGGATCGGCGCCGACCCTCGATCCGCAGAAAATGCATATGGAATGGGCGCGGGCCATCAAGCTCTCCTCATCGAACGAAATCGCGCAAACCGAGGGAATGCGCGAGACTGCCTATATCAGCATCAGCCTCGATACAGTATGAAAGCCACGTTACAAGCAGTTCATGTGGCCTGCTTGATTCTGGAGGACTGCGGGCGTGTCGAAGACTTGGTTGATCGGACTTGTCGTCATTCTGCTTGGCGGCGGCGCAATCCTGTGGTCGCAGTATGGCGAGAAGGAGGCGCCGACGCCCGTCGTGACCAGCCCGGCGCCCGCGCCGACCCCGGCGCCGACCGCCACGACCCCCGCGCCTGAGCCGACCCTGGAAGAGCGCGCCGACGCCGCCGCCAAGGCCGCCAAGGCGGAAGCCGACCGGCTGGCGGCGCAAGCCGAAGTCGCGGCGAAAGCTGCGGCCGACGCCGCCCAGGCCCAAGCCGACCGGCTCGCCGCCGCGGCCGAGAAAGCCGCCAGGGACGCCGCGGCCGCAGCCGAGCGGGAAACCGCAAGGCTGGCGGCTGAAGCCGAGCAGGCGGCGAAGGGCGCCGCCGCCGCGGCCGAGCGGGAGGCCGCGAGGCTGGCGACTGAAGCCGAACAGGCTGCGAAGGCGGCAAAGGCTGCCGCCGGCACGCTTTCCGAGCAGGCCGGACAAGCCGCCAGGGATGCCGGTCAGGCGATCCAGGGCGGCGCCAGGGCCATCGCAGATGAAGCGGCCAAGGCCGCGAAGGATGCGGCCGACGCCGCATCCAGGGCGATCGACGGCGCGCCGTCCGCGCCCGTGACCCCGGCCCCCGCGCCGACCCCAGCCCTGGCCCCTGTCGCGCCCGCGGAAAAGGACGCAATGCGCGCGCCCGACGGAACGGAGAAGGACGCCGCGCGCGCGGCCGCGGAAAGCCTGACGCCATCGACGCCGGGCGGTTCTGGGCCGGCAGGAACAGGCGCGGCCGGCCCGCTCGCCGCTGTCGATCCAATCCCGCAAGCGGCCGGGGATGCGGCCGGCAAGCGGGATTCGATCGGCGGCGATAGCGCCCAATCTCCGGGCCAGGCCCCCGCCGCTCCGGATCGGGACCGGCCGCGCTTCGATGTCGCCCAGGTCGATCCCGCCGGCGGCGCCGTGATCGCCGGCAGCGCCCGCCCCGGCGCGCGGGTGCAGGTGAAGGATCAAGCGGGCGCGGTCCTGGGCGAGGGCGCAAGCGACCCCTCCGGCGCGTTCGCGATCGTCGTCGACAAGCCGCTGCCCGAAGGCGACAGCGCCTTGACGCTGGAAGCGACCGACAGCGACGGAACCGTGCGCGCGAGCGAGGAGACGGTCGTCGTCTCCCGTAACGGCGTCGGCGCGCCGGCGCTCGTCGTCGCCCAGGCCGATGACGCCGGCCGCCCGGCCCGCGTGCTGCAACAGCCGAAGCCCGACGCCGGGCAGAAGGCTTCGGGCGGAGCGGGCGCGGGCGACAAGCCGGCCGCTGGCGCGCCGTCATCGGAACGGATCAAGACCCGGGACGATGCGCTGTCCGTCAGCAGCATCGATTATGACGAGAAGGGCAGCCTCTCGATCGCGGGGGAAGCGCAGCCGGGCGCGGAAGTAACGGTCGATGTCGACGGCAAGGAAGTTGCGCAAGCGACCGCTGGGGCCGACGGCGCCTGGCAGGCGTCGGCGCCGCCGGGCTCGCTCCCCAGGGGCGGCGTCGGCCGCATCGGCGCCCAGTCGGGACAGGCGGGGCAGGGCCAGGGCGGGTCCGCTCTCAGGGTGCTGCGCGTCGTCCTCCCGTTCGCGCCCGCCGGCCTGATCCAGGATTTCCCGCGCGGGCGGATGGTCGTCGTGCAGCCCGGCAACAGCCTCTGGCGAATCGCGCGCCGGACCTATGGCAGCGGCATCCGGTATTCGATCATCTACGCGGCGAACCGCGACCAGATCCGCGACGCCGACCTGATCTATCCCGGCCAGATTTTCCACGCGCCCACCCCGCGCGAGGGCTGAAAAGCCGCATTCCGCGGCCGGCCTCCGGAATTTCGGGCGCGCCTGCCGACGCTTGGCGATAGAGCGCTTGCAGCGCCGCCGGAATGCCGCTATACCCCCGCGCTCCACACCCGGAGTGTAGCTCAGCCTGGTAGAGCACTGTCTTCGGGAGGCAGGGGCCGCAGGTTCAAATCCTGCCACTCCGACCATTTTCATGGTTCGCTCTGGGTGTGGAAAATTCTCCTTTTATCAGCCGCAGGCAGGTCCATCCGGGCCGCCGCCGAAAGCCAGCCGCATACCCCGAATGCGCGGAATGTATGCCGCGCGCCGCAAACCGGGTTGCGCCGCCGATGGCGGGTCGGCATGATTACGGTTGTTTGCGGAGGAGACAGATGGGCATCCTCAGGCTGTGCGCCGTCCTGGCGTTGCTCGCCATGCTGCCGGCGCCGCCCGCCTGGGCGGGGATCGTTGAGGATTGCGACCAATCCGCCGACCTGGACCTCCGTTTAGGCGCTTGTACGGCGTTCATCCGCTCCGGCCATAGGTCCGGTACAGTTCTCGCCGCCGCCTACAACAACCGGGGCAACGCTTATATCGCCCTGCAGGACCACCGGCGGGCCATTCAGGACTACGATCAGGCCATCCGGCTCGATCCGCAAGACGCCAAAGCCTACTACAACCGGGGCAACGCTTATCACGCCCTGATGGAATACCGGCGGGCCATTCAGGACTACGATCAGGCCATCCGGCTCGATCCGCAAGACGC
>CALAHN010000139.1 GCA_937891825.1 uncultured Alphaproteobacteria bacterium | reverse complement strand
GCGATCAAATTATCCAACCTTAGGCGATTCCGCCTAAGGTTGGTTTGATCTAGGCCTTTGCGGCGGCCACAGCCTCAATCTCGATTACCCAGTCCGGCTTGACCAGCGCCTTGACGATGATCGTGGCTGAGGCCGGGCGCGCGTCGCCCAGATACTGCGCCCGGGCGGCGCCGGCCGCGGCGAGGTCGCTCGCGTCGGTCAGGTAGGTCGTGATTTTGGTCAGGTCCGCGACAGTCATGCCGGCATCGGCCAGGATCGCAGCGATATTGCGCCAGCAGGCATCGGCCTGCGCCGCGATCCCGGCCGGCACTTCGCCCGATGGCAGCACGCCGATTTCGCCGGAGATAAACAGCAGCCGCGACCCTGGAGGCACTTCGACAGCATGACTGTAGGGACCCATGGGCGCGGCGACCGTTGCGGGCGAATGGCGGATGTTCATGCGGCAAATCCTTGCAATGCGCCGGATTGAATTCTGGCGGAGGTTCATCGAGGCCGGCCGCAGCATGAGCAGAAATTTGCGATGGCGTCAAAGGGGGTTCAGACTGCGCAATCAGCCTGTTCGGCGCCAGAGCCGATCGAGTTGGCTTCGGTTTTGAGGCGCGCCGCCTGACAGACATCGACCAAGCTTCGACGGCCGCAAGCCGCCGTTCAAAATTCCGGGGACCGGCGCTATGATGGCGCTCCGCGCCGCCGCCTGGGGAGCTTGCCGCCATGATCCTGACCCGTGAAACCACCGCCGCCGGGGCGTTGCTCGTGAAAATGCAGGGCCGCATGGATATCCAGGGCGCCGACGCGGTCGACCTGCCGTTCGCCGCCGCCCTGGCCAATCAAACCGGGCCGGTCGTCGTCGACATGAGCGGCGTCAGCTACATGGCCTCGGTCGGCGTCAGGACATTTCTCCTGAACGCCAAGGCGCTGCACGGACGCGGCGGACGCATGATTCTCGCCGCGCCGAACCCGAACGTCCGCACGGTTCTTGAAGCTCTCGGCGTCCACACGCTCCTGCCGATCGAGCCGACGGTCGAAGCGGCGCTGGCAGGCGTTTCCGCCTGAAAGCTTGCCTGCAGCCGGACGTCGAAAGAGCCCGGCTGCCTACATGGCGGCCGAGCTCCTTCAGCGCTGAAGACTGGAAGCGATCCTAAAGCAGGATGTCCCACTCGTTCAGGTCGCAGGCGTTGAGACCGGAGAAAGTGATTTCCTGCGTCTCGTTCAGAACCAGAACCGCGCCAGCGTCGCTATCTTGGATGTTCAGTCCGGCGAAGCCGTACTCGCCGAGGCAAAGCGAGCCGAGGTCGACGATATCGACGCCGCTCTCGAAGTCCTTGATCACGTCGTAGCCGTCGCCCCAAACGAACGTGAAGGTGTCGGCATCGGCCCCGCCCCACATTTCGTCGTTGCCTTCGCCGCCGACCAGCAGGTCGCAGCCGGTTCCGCCGAACAGGCAGTCGTCGTCGGCGCCGCCATAGAGCCAGTCGTTGTCCGCGCCGCCCTTCAGCGTGTCCGAGCCTTCGTCGCCGCAAAGCGCGTCCGTGCCATCGCCGCCTTCGACATAGTCATTGCCCTTGCCGGCGTAGAGCACGTCATTGCCAGCGTCGCCAAAAAGCTCGTCGTCGCCGTCATGGCCGGTGATCAGGTCGTCGCCTTCGCCGCCGAGAGCGATGTCGTTGCCGTCGCCGGCGTGGATTTCGTCATTGCCCTGGCCGCCCCACAGGTTATCGTCGCCGGTGTGGCCGGTGATCAGGTCGTCGCCTTCGCTGCCGTCGATCATGTCCTCGCCGGCGCCGCCATGGAGCTGGTCCTTGCCCTCGCCGCCATGGAGCGTGTCGTCGCCGGCGTCGCCGGTCAGGAAATCGTCGCCGGCGTCGCCGGTGGCGTAGTCGTCGCCCGTGCCGCCGTAGACTTCGTCATTGCCTTCGCCGCCATGCATCAGGTCGTTGTCCTGACCGCCGACCAGGCGGTCGTCGCCGGCGTCGCCCGTCATGAAGTCGTCGCCATGGGCGCCGACCAGAATATCGTTGCCTTCGCCGCCGAACATGCGGTCATGGCCGGCATTGCCGGAAAGCAGGTCGTCGCCGGCGCCGCCGCTGATCACGTCATGACCGCCGCCGCCGAAGATCTTGTCGTTGCCTTCGCCGCCGTCCAGCCGGTCGTGGCCAGCGCCGCCGAAGATGACATCGTCGCCCTGATCGCCCGCCACGACATCGTCGCCAGCGCCGGCATTGACCGTGTCATTGCCTTCGCCGCTGTAGATATTGTCGTTGCCGTCGCCGCCATAGCCCCAGTCGTCGCCATTGCCGAGGTGCAGGGTGTCGTCGCCATCGCCGCCGATAAGCTCATCCATGCCGTCGTTGCCGATCAGGATGTCGTTGCCGACATAGCCTTTCAGGACGTCGTTCTCATACGTGCCGACCAGGTAGTCGTCGCCGCCGGTGCCTTTGATCAGTGCCATGATGAAATTCTCCTCGCAGAGTTGTCTCGGATGGACGCTGGCTGACCGCTTGCGGCGGCGTCGCGCCCTTGTTTGATTTCGTTGAGTGTTTATCGCGGATTTTAGGCAATTGTTCTACGGAAAATAGGGATTACGCCATTTGATACACTGATCTTGACGGTTTTTACTTAAATATAACTTATATCTATATTGTATTCCTTGAATTGGCGTTCAGAATTTGCTAGTGAATTGCCACTCTGCAAAGGACCGCATTCATGCTAGGTCGTACCCCGACAAACAGCCGCACATCGACCAAGCGCACGAGCGAGGACGCTCCCCCATGACGAGACCCATTATCGGCGTGACCGCGGACGCGGAAGCGGCCGGCGGTTATTCCAAATTGCCGTGGTATGCGCTCCGCCAGAACTATGCCTCGGCCATCGCAGAGGCCGGCGGCCTGCCGATGGTGCTGCCCCATGAAGCTGCGTTGGCCGAAGCCTACCTCGACCGGATCGATGGCCTGGTCGTGACCGGCGGCGCGTTCGACGTCGACCCGGCATTGTTCGGCGCGGCCGAAACCCATAGCGCCGTCACCTTAAAGCCGACGCGGACGGACTTCGAACTGGCGATGACGCGCGGCGCGCTCGCCCGCGACATGCCCGTGCTCGGCATTTGCGGCGGCCAGCAATTGCTGCATGTCGTGCTTGGCGGCGCGCTCTATCAGCATGTGCCCGACGAAGCGCCTAGCGCCATCGCCCATGAGCAGCCGAATCCCCGGACCGAGCCGGGCCACGATGTCATCGTGGCGACGGGGACCTTGCTCCACAGGATTACCGGCCGGACGCAAATGTCCGTGAATAGCGCCCATCATCAGGCCGCGAAGGATTGCCCCGACGGCGTCGTCATTTCCGGCCGCGCGCCCGACGGCCTGATCGAAGCGATCGAGGCGCCCGCCTATCGCTTCTGCCTCGGCGTACAATGGCACCCGGAATATGCGATCGATCCCGGCGACGAAGCGATCATCAAAGCGTTCGTGAAAGCCGCAGCCCATGACTGATCCCAAGACGCCTGACCCCAAGACGCCTGACCCCAACACTCCCGATGCCCCCCAGCCCGACGCGCCCAAGCCCGAGCGCATCGCCAAGCGCATCGCGCGCGCCGGCGTCGCATCCCGCCGGGACGCCGAGGCGATGATCGCCGCCGGCCGCGTCGTGCTGAACGGCAAGACGCTGGACACGCCCGCGACGCTGGTCGGCCCGACGGACGAGATCATCGTCGACGGCCAGCCATTGCCCGCCTTGGACAAGATCCGGCTCTGGCGCTACCACAAGCCAAGCGGCCTCGTGACGACCAATCGCGATCCCGAAGGCCGGATGACGGTTTTCGACAAGCTGCCGCCGCATCTGCCCCGCGTCGTCAGCATCGGCCGCCTCGATCTGACGTCGGAGGGCCTGCTGCTGCTGACGAATGACGGCGGCCTCGCCCGCGCGCTGGAACTGCCGTCCCGCGGCTGGACCCGGCGCTACCGGGTGCGCGTCTATCCGCAGCCCGAACCGAAGGCCCTGGCGGCGCTGGCGGCTGGCCTCGTCGTCGACGGGGAACGGTTCGGACCGATCAAGGCCGTCGTCGAGCAGCAGCCGGAAGGCACGGGCCGGCGCGCCAACGCCTGGCTGACCGTCACGTTGAAAGAGGGCCGGAACCGCGAAATCCGCCGGGCACTGGAATATGTCGGCCATCCGGTCTCGCGGCTGATCCGCACGGCCTATGGGCCGTTTCAGCTTGGCCATCTGGGACCGTCGGAAGTCGAGGAAGTATCCGGCAAGGTGCTGAAAGAACAACTCGGCGCATTCGCCAAAGAACTGGGGATCTAGCCCGATGCGGATCATCGGCGGCGCGCTTCGCGGTCGGCCCCTGCATGCCCCGCCGGGACATGCGGTCCGCCCGACCGCCGATCGGACGCGGCAGGCGCTGTTCAATCTTCTGGAGCACGGCAAGCTGACGTCGACCGGCGCGCGCGTCGCCGGCGCGACCGTGCTCGACGCCTTCGCCGGCACCGGCGCGCTAGCCCTGGAAGCCCTGTCGCGCGGCGCCGAGCATGCGACCTTGATCGAGAACGACCGGACGGCGGTCGCGGCCGCCCGCGCGAACGCCGAGGCGCTTGGGCTGGCGGCCGCGACGCATATCCTCCAGGCGGACGCCCGGCGCCCGCCGCCCGCCGCCCGGCCAGCGACGTTGATCTTCCTCGATCCGCCTTACGGTCAGGGCCTGGCGGAGCAGGCGCTGGCAGCGCTCCAGGCGGCCGGATGGGTCGCGGCCGACGCGCTGATCGCCATCGAAACCGGGTCGAAGGAAGCGCTTCAGCCCGTGCCCGGCTTCGCGATCCAGGACCATCGCCGCTATGGCCGCGCCGCCGTCTGGCTGCTGACGCTGGAATAGAGCTCGGGCGGACTTACTGCGCGGCAGCCTGGCCGCCGAAGCGCGCCGAAAGCGTCGCCAGGACGGCATCGAGCGGCTCGACGTCGGCCATCTTCATGTCCATGTCGAACAGGTTGGCGCGGTGGGCGGTCGGCGACCGGTCGCCGCAGCAATCCTCGATCACGGTGACGCGGAAATTGTGGTTGAAAGCATCCGTGACGCCGGCGCGCACGCAGCCCGACGTCGAAATCCCGATCACGACCAGACTGTCGACGCCGTCATAGCGCAGCCACGATTCCAGCGGCGTCCCGAAGAAGGGAGACGGCTTGTTCTTCAGGACGACCACATCCTCCTTCCGGGGCGCATAGGCCGCCGGCCACTGATCGGCCATGGGATCCTCGGCATATTCATACGTGCCGGCCGTGCCGAGCTTCAGGTTCCAGACGCCGCGCTTCTTCGGGTGGCTCCGGTCGTCCCGGCGGCTGTAGTAGATCGGCAGGCCAAGGCGACGAAACGCCTCCGTGACGCGGACGATATTCCCGGTCAGGACATCGTCGCGCCCGGCGCACATCGCATAGGCGGGATCGACGAAATTGTTGGTCGTGTCGATGTTCAGCAAGGCCGGGCGGGCGCCGAGGCCGATGCTCTCGCCAAATTTCGCCTTGGCGTAGGCCTGCATCTCCGCTTCGCCGATCAGGTCGGCCCAGCGGCGGATTTTCGCGTTCGGTTCATTGGCCATGGCGCGGCGCTCCCTCGATCCGTATTCTGGGTCATTGAAGCCGAAGCCGTGCCGATCCCGCAAGGAATGTCTGCCATGCCGCCCGAGCCTGCGCCCTCGCCCGTGACGCGGCGGCGCCCTGACAGAATCGGGGCGGCGTTTCACGCAGCCGGCGTGCGGGCGCTCCGCATCGCGTTCTTCATGCGCCTCGGCGCGCTCGGCGCGGTCGGGGCCTGGTTGAGCTACCTCCTGGGATTTCCGGCCGTGCTGTACTTTATCGGGATCTTCGCTGGGTTCATCCTGCTGAGCTATGCGCAATACAACGCCGGCAAGCGCGGCGCGGAAGCCCTGCTCTACGGCCTGATCCTTGCCGATTTCCTGCTGCTCGCGTTCGCGACCCTGACCGACAATCCCCTGACGCCCGGCGACTACCCGCCGGGGCAGAAAATCTCCCAGGCCCGGAGCGCCTATTTCTATATCCTGCTGGCTGGGGTCGCCGCGTGTTACCAGCCTGCCCGCGTGCTCTGGGCCGGGGCTTCGGCGATCGCGGCATGGACGCTCGGCTTCTTCTGGCTGGCGAGCCAGCCGGACGCCGTCACGATCTTCGACACCGGCAACGCCCCCAGCCTCGACGCGTGGATGGCGCTCACGGCGAACCCGTATTTCGTCGATTTCAATCGGCTGATCGAAACCCTGGTCGTGTTCACGATCGTGACGGCTATCCTCTCCGCCGTCGCCTGGCATGCCCGGCGCATGGTGCGCGCCCAGATCGCCATATCCCAGGAGCGCGCCAATCTCTCGCGCTATTTCGCGCCCGGCATGGTCGAGGAGCTGGCGAAGCGGGCGACGCCGTTCGACGGGGTGAACGGCCAGTCGGCGGCGGTGCTGTTCGCGGATGTCGTAGGATTCACCACGCTGTTCCAGGACCAGCCGCCGGAACAGACCATCAGCTTCCTCCGTTCCCTGCATCGGCGCATGGAGCAGGCGATCTTCCAGAACGCCGGCACGCTCGACAAGTTCATGGGCGACGGCGTGATGGCGATCTTCGGCGTGCCCCATGCCGCGCCCGACGACGCCTGCCGCGCCATCGCCGCCGCGCTTGACATGCAGGCGGCGGTCGCAAGCTGGAACGACGCCCGGTCGGCGGCGGGCTACCCGACCGTCCGCCTCGCAGTCGGCGTGCACTATGGCCCGGTCGTGACGGGGGACATCGGCTCCGAGCGGCGGCTGGAATTCGCGACCATCGGCGACGCCGTCAACCTCGCCTCCCGCCTGGAGTCGGCGACCCGGCGCCTGGACGCGCAGATCGTGATCAGCGCCGAAACCGCCGCCCGCGCCCGCCAGGAAGACCCGCCCCGCGCCGCCGCCCTGCTCGCCAGTTTCCGCCCCCACCCAACCCTCCCCATCCCCGGCCACGCCGCCGTCGATGTCCTGACGCTGCCGGTTTGAGGCGGGTTGGGGCCTCAAAGGTTGGGGCTCGGCAAGCATCCGTCGGAAGGCGGCCCTTGAAATGCCCGGTCGTTGGCCGTACATTCCCGGTCGGAGAAAAATGATGGCCAAACCTGCATTGAAGGCATCTCGCGGCCGTGTCCGTGGCGAACGTCTGGAGACGCGCATCACGGCTGATCAGAAGCGTCTGATCGAACATGCCGCCGCGCTGCAGGGCCGGACGCTGACGGATTTCGTGCTGACCAGCGTGCAGGACGCCGCGCGCCGCGCCATCGATGAGCATCAGCGCATCGACCTGTCCGTTCGCGACAGCCAGGCCTTCGTGGATGCATTGCTCAACCCGCAGCCGGTGAATGATCGCCTGCGCGACACCGTACAGCGCTATCGCCGAGCCACTGGCGTCTGACCGGTGGGAGAGATCGCTGCGGCCGCCGTGCGGGTCGAGGCGCTAGGCCCGCAGCATGACCGGGCGTCGTTCAAGAGCGGCGTTGAGCCGCTCGACCGATATTTTCGCACGCAGGCCGGCCAGGATGCCCGGAAGAACATGGCGGCGCCGTTCGTTCTGGTGCTGCCGGACGGCGCTATCGCTGGCTATTACACCTTGTCGTCCACGGCGGTGACCGTGGGCGACTGGCCGCCCGCGACGGTCCGTAAGCTGCCGCGCTATCCGCTTATTCCCGCGACGCTCCTGGGGCGACTGGCTGTCGATCGGCGGCATCAGGGCAATGGCTATGGCCGCTTTCTTCTGGCCGACGCCCTGTACCGGGCGGTCAGAAGCGAAATCGCTTCCTTCGCGGTCATCGTCGACGCCAAGGACGAAAACGCGCGCCGATTCTACGAACGGGAGAGCTTTCTGCCGTTTCCCGACCAGCCCATGCGATTGTTTCGGCCAATGGCCGATATCGAAGTTTTGTTCAAATAGCGGCTTGCAGCTGCGAATGAGCAAGCTGAATAACCTGTTCCGCCCTACCTATCACCAACGAGCCGTCCATCGATATGGACATGCGACGCACTGGTATAGTCGAAGTTATATTGGCTCTCGATTAAACCCACCTGCTCACTAAGCGATTGAAGACTCTTGGAGACGATGCCGGTCCTTTCGCGAAATCCTCCGCCCAGGCGCTCGGGTTGGAATCGGAACCGCGACCAGTATTCAAGGTCCACCGTTTCCCGCACATAAAGACGCTCGGATTTCTTGCGAAAGCCGAGCTCCAGGAGGCGGCCGCCGATGCCCTCGTCGATTGCGATCTTTTGTGCTTCGGTCGCTGCCACGGGCGTGCGCCTTCCCACATTTTTCCAGCAATTGCGGCGCAGCCGATTGCAGCAATACTTAAATCGCTTAAATTCTGACTTCATAAATTTTAAAATAGACGGCTGCAACGAACCGTCGAACTCGGAATTCTCCAAAGCACGTATCTTTCCTAAGAGCCTGACCGAAAAGTGTTTGAGCGATATCAGCAGGTTGTGATTCACCG
>CALAHN010000138.1 GCA_937891825.1 uncultured Alphaproteobacteria bacterium | reverse complement strand
GCTTGAATGGCGCGACCGCACGATCGGCCAGGTCGTCGCCCGGCCGGAGCGGTTCGGCGATATCGTGCTCGCCCGGAAGGACGCGCCGGCCGCATATCATCTGGCGGTCGTCGTCGACGATGCGGCGGCTGGGGTCGATTGCGTCACGCGCGGCGACGACCTGATCGCCGCGACCGATGTTCAGGCGCTGTTGCAGGCGCTCTTGGGCCTGCCGCGGCCGGACTATGCCCACCACGGCCTTGTGCGCGGGCCGGACGGGAAGCGGCTGGCGAAACGCGACCATGCCATGACGCTCGCGGCCCTGCGGGCCAGCGGAGTCTCGCCCGAAGCGGCGCTGGCGACGGCGCGTCAGCTTTGCTCCAGTTCCGAATCCCAGTAGAGGAAATCCCGCCAGCTTTCATGGAGGTAATTCGGCGGGAAGGCGCGGCCCCGGTCCTGCAGCTCGTAGACCGTCGGCTCGCGGGGCGGCCAGAGCAGCGGCATCTTGGCGCGCTCCGGCGTCCGGTCGGCTTTCTCGAGATTGCAGCAGGAACAGGCGGCGACGACATTTTCCCAGGTCGTGCGGCCGCCGCGCGACCTTGGCTGCACATGGTCGAACGTCAGGTCGGAGGGGTGGAACCGGCCGCCGCAATAGACGCAGTGGAACCGGTCGCGCAGGAAGACATTGAAGCGGGTGAACGCTGGCCGTTTCGCCGGCGCGATATAATCTTTAAGAGAGATCACGCTCGGCGCGGCCATCTCGAAGGTCGGCGAGCGGATTTTTGCGTCGCTGTATTCGGCCAGCACGTTGACCCGGTCCAGGAAGACAGCTTTCACGGCGTCGCGCCAGGACCAGAGCGACAGAGGAAAATAACTGAGCGGCCGGAAGTCGGCATTCAGCACCAGGGCGGAGCGTTCGTTAAGCATCTACGTGGTCATCCAGCCTTGCGGGCAGTCCAACGAGATCAATCAGAATCGCGCTTCAACATATTGAGGCATATCGGGGCATTATGACAAGATGAAGATGGCTGATCAAAAAACTGAAGCGCGGGAAAAGCCGAGCCTCAGGGTCGTCCGGATGCTGCTGCCCTACCTTTGGCCGAAGGATCGGCCGGGTTTCAAGGTCCGCATCGTCCTGGCCGCGATATTTCTGGTCGCCGCGAAGAGCGCGAACGTCTTCGCGCCCCTGTTCTACCGCGACGCGGTGGACGCCCTCGGCAAGCCCGAGGATCTGGCGTTCGTGCTGCCGGTCGCCGTCATCCTGGCCTATGGCCTCGCCCGCATCGGCGCGACCTTGTTCACCGAGCTTCGGGAGGCCGTCTTCGCCGCCGTCGCCCAGGGCGCGATCCGCGGCCTCGGCCTCAAGGTCTTCCGGCATCTGCATCGGCTGTCGCTGCGCTTCCATCTGGAACGCCGCACCGGCGGCCTGTCGCGGGCGATCGAGCGCGGCGTCAAGGCCATCGAGACCCTGCTGGGCTTCGCGGTCTTCAGCGTGCTCCCGACGATCTTCGAGATCGTCGTGGTGCTGATCATCCTCTGGAGCGTGCTGGACTGGCGCTTCGCCGCCGTCACCTTCACGACCATCCTGGTCTATGTCCTCTACACCAAGCAGGTCACGACCTGGCGGCTCGGCATCCGGCGGGAGATGAACGAGCAGGACAGCCGCGCCCACTCCAAGGCGGTGGACAGCTTGCTGAACTACGAAACCGTGAAGTATTTCAACGCCGAGCGCCATGAGGCCCGGCGGTTCGACCAGGCCCTCGCGGCTTATGAGAAAGCGGCGATCCGGAGCACGCTCTCCCTCTCGACCCTGAATGTCGGCCAGGCCGCGATCATCTCCGCCGGCCTCGTTTCGGTCATGATCATGGCGGCGGCGGGCGTCGCCGCCGGGACGATGTCGATCGGCGAGTTCGTCATGGTGAACGCCTACCTGCTGCAGCTCTACCAGCCCCTCAACATGTTCGGATATGTCTACCGCGAGATCATGCAGGCGCTGATCGACATGGAGAAGATGTTCTCGCTGCTTGATGTGGCGCCGGAGGTCGAGGACCAGCCGGATGCGCCGGCGCTCATCGTGTCGGGCGGCGCCATCGCCTTCAACGATGTGCATTTCGGCTACGATCCGCGCCGGCCGATCCTGAAGGGCGTGACATTCGCCGTGCCGGCGGGCAAGACCGTCGCCGTCGTCGGGCCGTCCGGCGCCGGCAAGTCGACGATCGCGCGGCTGCTCTATCGCTTCTACGATGTCGACCGGGGCTCGATCACGATTGACGGCCAGGACCTTCGCGCGGTTTCCCAGGATAGCGTGCGCGCCGCCATCGGCATCGTCCCCCAGGACACGGTGCTGTTCAACGACGACCTGCTCTACAACATCCAGTACGGCCGTCAGGATGCGACCGAGGCCGAAGCCAAGGAAGCCGCCCGGCTCGCCCGTATCGCGGATTTCGTCGAAAGCCTGCCGGACGGCTGGGCGACCCAGGTCGGCGAGCGCGGCCTCAAGCTTTCCGGCGGCGAGAAACAGCGGGTCGCCATCGCCCGCACGATCCTGAAGAACCCGCCGGTGCTGCTGCTGGACGAGGCGACCTCCGCCCTAGACACCGCGACCGAGCGGCAGATTCAGGACAATCTCGAAGAACTGGCGGAAGGCCGGACCGCCATCGTCATCGCCCACCGGCTCTCGACCGTGGTCAATGCCGACGAGATTCTGGTGTTCCAGGACGGTCGGATCGCCGAACGCGGCCGCCACGGCCAACTCCTGAAGGCCGACGGCGTCTATGCGGCGATGTGGGCGCGGCAGCAGGAAGACCGCCAGTCCCGGTCGGCGCTGCGGGCCGAAGCAGAAGCTGAGGCTGAAGTCGCCGAGGCCGAGGCTGAAGCGCTCAAACTAGCGCGCCCAGCCTAACCAGTCGCACAGCCCGTCGCCCATGACCCGCGCCTTGGCGGCGGCGTCGAGGAAGGGCAGGGTTTCGGTGAAGTGGGCGATCGCCTGCTCGTAGCTGCAGGGCAGGCGGGATAGGTCCGTGCCCCAGAACATCCGGTCCGGCCCGAAGGCGTCGAACACGGCTTCGATGTCGTCGCGAATGCCGGGGAACGGGTAAGCTTCCGTCGTGTAGCAGGGCAGGGCCGAGGCTTTGACCGCCACATTGGGGCAGCGGGCGAGCGGCAGGATCTGGGCGACCGTGTCGAAGGCGGCGCGGTCCTTGCGGGACGAGGTCATCGCAAGGTGGTCGATCACGATCCGGAGCCGGGGATGCCGCTCCGCGACCGCCTGGATCGCGGGGATCTGATCCGGCGGCAATAGCATCAGCGGCACGTCGAGGGCCTCCGCCGCGGCCCAGAAGGGCTCGACCGCGCCCGACGCCAGCAGCGCCCGGTGATCGTCCGAAAGGAACGTCACCCGGCAGCCGAGCACGCCCGGCGTGGCGCGCCATGCCGCCAGCCGCTCGGCCGGGTTCGGGGCCGCGATGTCGAACCGGCCCATCACGGCGAAGCGGTCGGGATGGCCGCTGGCGGCTTGCAGGACGACATCGTTGTAGTCGCCCTCCCAGCTTGGCGGCACAAGCACGGCGCGGTCGACGCCGGCCCGGTCCATCGCCGCCAGCAATTCCGCCGCCGTCAGCGGCGTCGGCCGGTGCGCCCGGGCGGGACCGTCCGCCGGCCAGGGCCGCGCTGGCGTCGGGGCGGCCCAGATATGCACTTGCGCGTCACAGATCGGCATGGCGGCGGTTCTCTCCCAAACGGTTGGCAAAGTTTAACATGGGGGCCGCTTGCCGCCAGCGGCCGACCGATGCTCCAATCGCCCGACATGCCATCAGCATTGGAAACCGTCATGACCGCCTTCACGATCGAACCGCTGCATCGCGACTTCGGCGCCCGCCTGACCGGCGTCGACCTGACCGGGGATATAGCCGACGCTGCGATTGCGGCGATCGACGCCGCCATCGACGAATATTCCTTCGTCGTGATCCCGGACCAGCCCTTCGACGACGCCCGGCAACTGGCCTTCACCCGCCGCCTGGGCGAGCCCGAGCCAAGCCACGTGGCGCTCGGCGAGGAAGGGCGGATCGAGTATTTCGGCACCATCGGCAATGTCCAGGCCGACGGCACGGCGCTTGGGAGCGACCACCGCAAGACCCGGTTCCTGACCGGGAATAACCTCTGGCACACGGATGCGTCCTTCAAGCCGACCCCGGCCAAGCTCTCGATCATGTGCGCCTACGAGACGCCGTCGGAAGGCGGCGAGACGCTGTTCGTCAGCACGCGCGCCGCCTATGCGCGGCTCGCGCCGGAAACCCGGCAGGACCTGGACCCGAAGATCGGCATTCACGACTACGTCTTCTCGCGCTCCAAGGTGGGCGCGGACGCGGTCTCGCCGGCGCTCGCCAAGTCGCTGCCGCCGGTCCGGCAGAAGCTGGTCAGGCGGAACCCGGCGAACGGCCGGAAGAACCTGTTCATCGGCAGTCACGTCCGCGCCATCGAAGGCATGCCCGAGCCCGAAAGCCGCGCCCTGCTGGACGCGCTGGTCGAGCAGTCGGTCCCGGCCGACGCGATCCTGGCGCACGCCTGGCGTCCGGGCGACCTGGTCATCTGGGACAATCGCTGCCTCCTCCACCGCGGCGCCGGCTATGACGCCGACAAACACCGCCGCCTGATGCGCCAGACCCGCGTCAGCGGCGACGGCCCATCGTTGACGGAGTAGGGGGCTGCGGACGCTGGGCGCGGGCGCGGCGGATGGATTTACAGTAATGGCGGGGTCGATTCTTGGCGTCCGTAGATGTCAACGGCGGCGTAAAAACCAGCCAATTGGCGGCGCAAAAGTCTACCACT
>CALAHN010000137.1 GCA_937891825.1 uncultured Alphaproteobacteria bacterium | reverse complement strand
ACAATTCGTTCAATGGATTCAACATGTTTCCGGACAGACACTTAGGCGATTCCGCGTAAGATTGGTTTGATCTAGTCCCCGCCGCTCGGTCAGAGCAACCGCCTGACCGGGCTCACTCGTCCTTCTTGACGTAGATCGCCTGCACAGTCTCCATCCGGAAGCCGATCACGCCTGCGTCCTTGCCGTCGATGACAAAGCGATTGGGCGCATCGCCGCCAAGGCGCAGAAACGCCAGATACCGGTTCAGCACGCGCATGGCGGCTTTCTGCGTGGTTTCAAGTTCCAGCGGCGCTGCGCCGTCCTTCAAGGAAATGATCAGTTTAGACAATTCCAAGGCTCCTGATGTTCCATCCTGTCAGGGAGGGAAGGATTTCGACGACGCCGCGCCCGCCGACTCCAGCAGGATTTGCCGCCAGAACTCAATGAGCGCCTAACATTCGCGAGGTTATCGCCGCTTGGCAAGTGGGCTGCGCGCCAGCGGCGTCAGCATGCGCGCCAGTCGGAAATGCCGAGCATGCCGGATTGGCACCGTTCAGGCCAGTCGGCGGGGCAGTTCTTCGATCGCCGCATTGAGCAAGCTTTCGCCGCGCTCCGCCGTGATCTGGTCGGCGATCACCTGCCGGGCGGCCGCCAGGGCGACCGCGGTCGCCTCGACGCGGACGGCGCGAACGGCCTCGGCTTCGGCTTGGCCGATCTTGGCTTCCGCCTGCTCGCGGCGGCGTTCGGCGAGGGCCGTAAAACTGGCGATAGCGTTGGCCTGGTCTCGTTTCGCCTCGTCCTGCGCCTGGGCGACGATGGCGGCAGCTTCCGCCGGCGCGTTCTCGGTCAGTTTCTTGTTCTCGGCGAACAGCCGTTCCGCTTCTTCGCGGAGGCGGCTTGCTTCATCGATGTCGGCGCGGATATGGGCGATCTTCTTGTCGAGGCCGCCGACGATCGCCTTCCGGCCTTTCCAGTAGACCAGCCCCAGGAAAATCAGGAGCGCTAGGCCGACGATATAGGTTTCCATGACCGATGCTTCCTTGAGGCTTAGTGGCCGCGACGCTCGAGCACGGCGTCGACCGCCTTGGCGGCTTGCGCTTGTTCGACGGCGGCGCCGGTCAGGCGTTCCGTAACGGCCTGTGCGGTTTCGATCGCGATATCGCGGACGCTGGCCATGGCGGCGTCGCGCGCCGCGCCGATCCGGCTTTCTGCGGCCGCGGTCTGCTTGGCGATCTCCGCGCCAAGCTGTTCCTGGCGCTTGTCCAGTTCAGCCTGGGATGCGGCATGGGCGGCGCGCAGGATATCCCGCGCCTCGTCCTTGGCTTTCGCCAGCGCCGCCTGATGCGCTTCGGATGCAGCCGCTGCTTCCTGCTGCAGTTTCGCCGCCCGGTCCAGGTCGCCCTGAATCCGTTCGGACCGCGCCGTCAAGGCTTTTTCGACCCGCGGGATCGCCCGCTTGATCATCAGCCAGTATAGCGCTGCGAACACCAGAACCAGCCAGAAAATCTGACTGGCGAACCAGGTAGGATCGAACTGCGGCATAGCGAACCCCTGCCATTAGACGGAACACGAGCGCCCATTCATTAGCGCCCGCTTAGGACCCGACCGGCGGATGACCCATCCAGGATGGGCTGGCCGACGGTCGGGCGGCCTATCCGATCAGGCGAAGAGCGCGATCAGCGCGACGATCAGCGCGAAGAGCGCAATAGCTTCCGTAACGGCGAAGCCGATCCAGATGTTCGCGCCGATTTCGGCCTTCGAAGCCGGGTTCCGCGCCAGCGCGGTGATGTAGCTGGCCCAAACATTGCCGACGCCGATGCCGGCCCCGATCATGCCGATGGCGGCCAGACCTGCGCCAATGAGCTTCGCTGCTTCCGCTTCCATGATGTCTACTCCTTGGTATGCCCGAAAATCAGGTTCGTTGGAAAAAAGAGGGGTTAGTGAAGGTGAAGCGCGTCATGCAGATAGATGCACGTCAGGATCGTGAAGACGTAGGCCTGCAGGGCCGCGACAAGAAACTCAAGGGCCGTGATGCCGACCAGCAGCGCCAGCGGCGCGATGCCGCCGACGACGCCTAGCATGATCGCGAAGCTTGCGATCACCTTCAGCAGCGTATGGCCGACCATCATGTTCGCGAATAGACGGACAGACAGGCTGACCGGGCGCGACAGATAGGAGATCAACTCGATCGGGATCAGGATCGGCGCAGTCGCGAGCGGCGCGCCATGGGGGAAGAACAGCGTGAAGAATTTCAAGCCATGCTTCACAAGGCCGATGACCGTGATCGCAATGAAGATTACCGAAGCCAGCGCGAACGTCACCGCGATATGGCTGGTGAAGGTGAAGGAGCCCGGCACCATGCCCACGAGGTTCCCGACCAGCAGGAACATGAACAGGGTAAAGATGAACGGAAAATATTTGCGCCCGGCGTCGCCCACATTGTCGCGCACCATGTTGGCGACGGTCATGTAGAGCGTCTCGGCGATCAATTGCATCCGCGTCGGAACCAGGGCTCCGGCGCCGGCGCCCTGCCGGATCAGCAGATAGCCGATCGCGGCTGCGATCACCATCCAGAGCGACGAGTTGGTGAACGACACATCGTACCCGCCGATATTGATATCGAGGATCGAATGGATCTGGAATTGGTGGAGCGGATCAAGCCCGCCGCCGCCATGGCCGCCCGCTGCTGCGTCTTTGTCCGCCACTGGCCCCTCGCTACCCTTCGTCCAACCCATCGGCGCGTTCGCTGGCGATGGCGGCTTCGCGTTCCCGCTTCTGCCGCGCATCCAGATCGCGCGCCGTTCGCAACACATTCGCAAAAGCGCCGCCGGAGCCCAGAATGAACCCCACGATCAAACACCACGGACTGGAGCCGAATTCGGCATCCAGAAAAAGTCCGCCCCCGACCCCGACCGCAAGCGCTGCGACCATTTCGATGACGATCCGGAGGCCGATGGCCATCCCGCCCGATGCTTGACCGCGGCTCGCGCCGCCGCTTCCGCGTAATTCCGTCGCCCGCCGCGCCCTGACAGCTTGCACCCGCTTGCCGAGATCCCGCAGTTGGTCATCGACCATCGACCGGAACTCCAACCAACTCCGGTCCAACCAACCAGCGGACAGGGAAAAGCGAATGCAGGCCGCGTCGCCGCGTCAAGCGGGCGGACATTAGGCGGCGGCTCTTGGCAGTGTCAAGAATGGGCGCCGTTCTATCCCCCGCCGATTGCAGCGCTTGTTTGTCGCATGGGGCCATGGCGGGCTGGGCTTCGGCTCAAACGGCCTCGCGCAGCGCCTGGGCCGCGTCGTAGTCGACCGAGACCAGTTGCGATACGCCGCGCTCCGGCATGGTGACGCCATAGAGGCGGTGCATCCGCGCCATGGTCATCCGGTGATGGGTGACGACCAGGAACCGCGTCCGCCCTTCGGCCGCCATCTCCTCGAGCAGGCCGCAGACCCGGTCGACGTTCGAATCGTCCAGCGGCGCGTCGATCTCGTCCAGCACGCAGATCGGGCTCGGGTTGCACTTGAAGGCCGCGAAGACCAGCGCCAGCGCCGTCAGCGCCCGCTCGCCGCCCGACAGCAACGATAGCGTCTGCAAGGACTTGCCCGGCGGACTGGCCATGATTTCAAGCCCCGCATCCAGCGGATCGTCGGAGCCGACGAGCGCGAGCCGCGCCCGGCCGCCGCCAAACAGCCGCTGGAAGATCAGCCCGAATTCCCGGTCGATCTTGTCGAACGTCGCGCGGAGGCGCTGGCGCGCTTCGCTGGAAAGGTCGGCGACGCCGCGGCGGAGTTTCGCGATCGCGGCGGTCAGGTCTTCCCGTTCCCGGCGAATCGTTTCCGAGCTGCTGGCGATTTCCTCAATTTCGGTTTCGGCGCGAAGGTTGACTGCGCCCATGTTCTCACGCTCCCGCCTGAGCCGCTCCACCTTGCGGTCGAGATCGTCAAGCGTGGGGAGCGGCGCTTCGGGGTCGATATTGGCGATGCCGGCGAGGTCCCCCGGCGTGGCGTCGATGCGCTCGAGGATGCGTTCCTGCAGGGCTTCCGATGCTGCGTCCGCCTGGGCGGCCGCCGCCTGGGCGCCGACGCGGGCTTCCCGGGTCGCCCCGGCCGCCGCTTCCGCGGCGCGGGCGAGGCGCGCGCGCTCGTTCGCTTGCGTCTCGGCCTGGACCAACGCATCGCCGAGCGTCCGCCGCCGCGCCTCCGCGACCTCAAGGGCGTCGACGACGCCGGCGCGGGCCGCGTCCTCGCCCTGGTCGCCCTGATCGGCGGCGGCGATGGCGGCGTTTGCGTCCGCCGCACGGGCCTGCATGGCGGCCAGAGCTTCCGCGGCGTCGCGGGCCGCATCCTGCCATTGCCGGGTCTCGGCCGCGACGGCGCTCCGGCGCGCGGCGTTCTGCGACCGGGCGGCTTCCAGGCGCTGGCGTTCGCCGCGCGCTTCGGCGAGCGCCAACTGCGCGTCATTCTGTGCGGCGCGGCGGGCTTCGGCTTCGGCCTTGGCGGCGATGGGCGTTTCGACCGCCGCCGCTGCTGCTTCGGCGTCGCCAAGCGCCGCTGCGCTTTCGCTGGCTTGCGTCGCAGCCTGGGTCGCGGCTTCGGCCTTGGCGGCGATGCCGGCGGCATGGGCGGCGAGGGCGCGTTCGGCGCGGGCGGCCTCGGCGGCGCGCTGTTCGACTGTCTGCCGGACCTGGCGAAGCGCGTCGCGGGCGGCTTTCTCGGCCCGTTCGGCGTCTGCGCCTGCGTCCCGCACGGCCTTGGCGGCGGCCTCGGCGGCGGCTGCGTCCGCTTCGGCCGCGATCAGGGCCGCGCCGACGGCCTGAAGCCGGTTCTGCAATGCGAGCTTGCGCGCCGCCGCGGTTTCGGCCCCGGCTTTCCGCCGGAACCCGTCCCAGCGCCAGAAATCGCCAGCCTTGGAAACCAGGCGCTGCCCCGCGGCCAAATTCGCCGCGAGCGCCTGGCCATCGGCGGCCGTCGCGACGACGCCGATCTGGGCGAGGCGAGGGGCCAATGCCGCGGGCGCGCGCACGAAATCCGCAAGCGGGCGCGCGCCGGCCGGCAGGGCGGCCATGGAGGCGGCCCCCGCGCTGGACCAGTGGGCGGGCGCAGCCGCATCCAACGCAGCCTCGAGGTCGTCGCCAAGCGCGGCGCCGAGCGCGGTTTCATAGCCGGATTCGACCTGGATGCTGTCGAGCGCCGGCGCGTGGGCCTGGGCGCCCGGCCGCTCCAGCAGTCCCGCCAGGGTTTTCGCCTCGGCCGCGAGGGCTGCATGGGCCTGCCGGGTTTCGGCGCGGTTTTCATTGGCGGCGTCCGCGTCCCGGCGCCGGGCCTCGGCGGCGACGCGAGCTGCTTCGGCCGCGGCTTGCGCCCTATCGAGCGCCTGCCGGGCTTCTGCGGCGCGGGCGGCGG
>CALAHN010000136.1 GCA_937891825.1 uncultured Alphaproteobacteria bacterium | reverse complement strand
ATCGGATGTCGGCAATGGGCTCACGGGTTCTGATCAATGCAAATTGGTATAAATGGCTAAAACTACAGAATTCTACTGGAGCGCCACAGCCCCGCAACCGCATCTAGGGCCTGTTTTTCCTGCCTATTCCCTGAAAATTCCCTGTTAATGGGAAACTCATCCTCGCATCAGACGCGCAGAGACGCGGCTCGAATGGGCGCTTAAACGGGTGCCTGAAGACGAGCATCGACGCGCCGAGCGATACGGTTTGGGCGCCAAAGAAACGCCCTGTTACCGCGCCTTAGGCGGAAGACAGCAATTCAAGAGACAAATCGTGGGAGTGGTTGGCTGGGGAACCTGGATTCGAACCAGAGCTGCCGGAGTCAGAGTCCGGAGTTCTACCGCTAAACTATTCCCCAAGCGTCAGGCCGCCGTGTATGCGGAATTGGGGGCGGTTCGTCAAGGGCGTCGGGCGCACGCGCGCGCTCCTACATCTCGTGGGCCCAGGGCTCGGGCAGGAGGCGGTAGCCGGTTCCGGCTTTCACCAGATGGGAGAAGGCCGGGAAATGCAGGTGCATGCCCGCGACCAGCAGGCCGTCCTGCTCCGCCATGTCGAAGATGCGGCGACGGGAGGCGATGGCGGCTTCGATGTCCGTGTCGAACGCGATCGCGACTTCTGGGCGGGCGGTCTGAATTTCCGGCACATGCACGATGTCGCCCCAGATCAGCAAGCTCTCTCCGCCCTGCTCGACCATGTAGCAGGTGTGGCCCGGCGTATGGCCGGGCGCCGGCATGGCCGTGACGCCAGGAAAGACCTCGCCCTTCTGGAAGAGGCGGGTCTGCTTGGCATAGGGGGCGATCTGCTCCCGGGTCGCCTGGAAGTAGAGCCGGCGCGCCCGGTCGTCCGCCTTGGCCATGGCGCTGTCGTCGAGCCAATGCTTCGGCTCGTTCTCATGGGCCGTCAATTCGGCGTTCGGGAAATAGAGCGACCCGTCGGCCATGTTGGTCAGGCCGGCCGAATGGTCGGGATGCATGTGGGTCAGCAACACCGTATCGATCTCGTTCGGGTCGACGCCGGCCGCGACGATGTTCTGCAGCAGCTTGCCCGCCGTCGGCTGCAGGTAATTGCCGGACCCGGTTTCGACCAACGCCGTCCGCCCCTTCGAGCGGATGATGAAGCCGTTGACATATGTCCGGCGGCCCGCGCGGAAGTTCGCCTTCAGCATGCCCATGGCGTCATCGGGCTCGATATTGCGGAGCACGCTGACATCGCCGTCCAGAAAGCCGTCGGAGATCGCGGTGACCACGATGTCGCCGATCTTGCGGTGGTAGAAGCCGGGGATCTGCTGGCTGGGGACTGAGGACATGGGGCGGCGCTCCGGCGATCGTTGCAAGGGTGACGGCATACTAGATCAACCCCGCCTTTGGTGGAATCGCCAAAGGCGGGGTTGATCGATCTCGATATGGTAGGGCATGGCCGCCCCTCCCGCCAAACGCCTCTCAGGCGTAGCTGACGACCTCGAACTCGATCCCGTCGGCATCGTTGAAATAGAAGCGGCGGCCGGGGTCATAGTCCGCGTGGCTGTGAGGCGTGAGGCCGGCGGCGACGACCTTCGCCTCTACAGCGTCCAGGTCGTCGACGACGACGCCGATATGGTTGAGGCCGCCGATCCGGCGATAGCTGTCGCCCGCGTCCGGGCTGGCCTCGGGCAGGGCATATACTGCGATATAGTCGGACGGGGACCCCACATGGATCGAGCGGCCGCCATGGATCGCGGCGCCGCGCCACCGTTCCTTCCAGCCGAACAGATGCTCCAGCATGGCGGCCGTCGCATCGGGATCGCGGACCGTGACGTTCAAGTGTTCAAGGGTGGCATGGCTCATTCTCAGGTCTCCTCGTTCAGGGGCGCCGCACGCGAGCGCCATTGCAGTTTGCCAAGAATCGGTCCTCAACCTAACTTGAGGTCAAGCAAATTCCGGAACGAGGTTTGACGATGGCGGCGGACGCTCCCGTGCTCAGCATCGGCCAACTGGCGGCGCGGACCGGGCTCGCCGTTTCGGCCATTCGGTTTTATGAGACAAGAAAGCTGATCCGGCCGGAGCGCAGCCCTGGCGGCCAACGGCGCTATCGCCGCTCGGATATTCGGCGGCTTTCCTTTGTGATGGCCGCGCAGGCTTTCGGCTTCACGATCCAGCAGATCGAGACCGAGCTTGCGAAACTGCCGGAGGGCCGGACGCCGACAAAGCGTGACTGGACGCGCATCAGCCGCGATTTCCGCCAGAGCCTGGATCGCCGGATCGCGGCGCTGACCCAGCTTCGCGAGCGGCTGGACGGCTGTATCGGCTGCGGCTGCCTGTCGCTCAAGTCCTGCCAGATTTACAATGCCGGCGACCATGCCAACGCGCGCGGCGCGGGGCCGCGGTTCATTCTGGGCGACCGGGACGACCAGAACGGCCGGGGACAATAGGAGATCAGCGCAGTCAGGCGGAGCTGGCGCGCCAGCAGCCTTCCAGGTGATCGTCGACAAGCCCCATGGACTGGATGAAGGCATAGGCGATGGTCGGGCCGACGAAGCGGAAGCCCGCCTTCTTCAGGCGCTTCGAGAGCGCCGTGGCGGCAGGCGTCGCGCCTGGGATATCGGCCATGGTCCGCGGCCGGTTGACCTGGGTCTCGCCGCCGACGGCGTCCCAGACGAAGCGGGCGAAGGCGCCCTCGCCCTCGGCCTCGAGCAGCTTGAGCCAGGCCTGGGCATTGGTAATCGTCGCCTGGATCTTCAGGCGATTGCGGACGATGCCGGGGTCGCCCATCAGGCGCTCGACGTCGTCCGCGTCCATCGCAGCGATCCGGGCCGGGTCGAAGCCGTGGAAGGCCAGGCGAAAATTCTCGCGCTTCCTGAGGATCGTGATCCAGGAGAGGCCCGCCTGAAAGCCCTCCAGGCAGAGCTTCTCGAACAGCGCGCGGTCGTCGTGCACCGGCACGCCCCATTCCTCATCGTGATAGCGCTGATATTCGGGATCGTCCCCGCACCAGCGGCAGCGCGGCCGGCCATCGGCGCCGACAATCAGATCGGCCATGATGTCAGATCGACCGGAGCTTGGGATCAAGCGCGTCCCGCAAGCTGTCGCCGAACAGGTTGAAGGCGAAGACTGCGAGCGTGATCGCCAGGCCCGGGAAAATCGCGACCCAGGGCGCGCTTTCGAAGAACTGCTCCGCGCCGCCGCGCAGCATCAGGCCCCAGGCCGCCGTCGGCTCCTGGACGCCGAGGCCGAGATAGGAGAGCGAAGCCTCCAGCAGGATCGCCTGGCCGACGAAGCTCGTCACCATGATCAGGAACGGGGCCATCACGTTCGGCACCATATGCACCAGGATGATGCGGGCATGGCTGAAGCCGCTGGCCCTGGCCGCATCGATATAAGGCAGTTCCCGCAGCGCCAGCGCGCTGGAGCGCACGACCCGGGCGCATTTCGGAATGAAGGGAATGGTGATCGCGATAATGACATTGCCCGTGCCCGCCCCGAAAACGGAGACGATGGCGAGCGCCATGATGATCAGCGGGAACGCCATGAAGACATCCATGACCCGCTGAAACAGCAAGTCGAAGAGGCCGCCCAGATAGGCGCTGGTGACCCCCAGCACGAGGCCGATGCCGGCGCCGACGAAGGCCGATACAAAGCCGATCAGCAGGGCCGTGCGGGAGCCGTAGATCAGCCGGCTCAGGATGTCCCGGCCCAACTCGTCCGTGCCAAGCAGGTAGGTCGAGGTCGGCCCGACAAGCTGATCGGCGAAATTGATCTGCAAAGGATCGATCGGGGCGATGATCGGGGCGAAAACCGCGATGAACACCATGGCGACGATCATGGCGCCGGAGATCACCCCAAGCGGCTGGCGGCGCGCTGTCCGGCCCAGCCTTTGCAGGATCGACTTTTCGTTCGGCGCCGCGTCGGCTGTCGTTGATGTTGCTGTCATCGCCCGCCCCTAACTGTACCGGATGCGCGGATCGAGCCACGCATACATGACGTCGATCGCGATATTCATCATCACGAAGATGAACGCGACCAGCATCACCAGAGCCTGGGTCATGGTGTAATCGTGGTTCGTCACCGAATCCACGAACAGTTTCCCAAGGCCGTTCAGATTAAACACCTGTTCAGTCACGACCAGCCCGCCCATCAGAAACGCGAATTCAATGCCGATCACGGTAATCACCGGCAGCATGGAGTTCTTGAGGGCATGGCGATTGACCACCAGCTTTTCGATCACGCCCTTGGCGCGGGCTGTGCGGATATAATCCTCGCGCAGCACTTCCAGCAATGCCGACCGCGTCATCCGGGTCGCGACCGCGGAATACCGATAGCCGGTCGCGAGCGCCGGCCAGATCAACTGCGTCACGTTGCCGATCGGGTCTTCGAGCGGCGACACGTACTGAATCGGCGGGATCCAGCCGTAGCCCAGGAAATAGTTCGACGCCCACAGCAGCCCCAGCATGATCAGGATGCCGAGCCAGAAGGACGGCATCGCAATGCCTGCGATCGAAAGGCCGCGCACGACATAGTCGATCCAGGTGTTCTGGCGGATCGCCGAGATCGTGCCCAGCGGGATCGCGATGCAGACGCTGACGATGGTCGCCATGATCGCGACCTGCAGGGACAGCACGGCGCGCGGGCCGATTTCCTCGGCGACCGAGCGGTCGGTCCACATCGATGTGCCGAAGTCCCCGATGAAGAAGCCGCCGATCCATTCGAAGAATTGCACGAAGATCGGCCGGTCGAGCCCAAGCTCGACCCGGCAGCGCGCGATCTGGCTGGCGTCGAACGTGCCGCCCGATCCGGCATAGCGCAGGGCGCAGATATCGCCGGGGATCATCTGCATCAGGAAGAACACGAGCACTGCCGCCCCGAGCAGGGTCGGGATCATCATCAGCATGCGTTTGACGAGGTACTTATGCATCGACGCTTGATCCCATTGGGCGGCCGCCCATTCCGAGACTGACTTCCGGGCGAACCGTCACGCGACGCCGCCGGATCGACGGGCCGGCGCGCGAACAGAAGCAAAAGGTTAGGACGCCGCGCCGGCCCGCTCGAACCCGCGCGGCGCCATCGCCGACTGTCGCTTCAGTCGGCTGTTACTTATCGACTGACGGATCCAGCCAGACCGTATCCAGAGCTTGCCCGAGATAGTGGCTCGGGCTGACTTTCCAGCCCTTGAAGTGCGAGCGGTGCACGGTCGTGCGGTACCACCAGAGGGTGATCAATTGGGTCACCTCATCGTGCAGCACATACTTCTCGTATTCCCGCATTTTCATGCGCTGCTTCGCCGGGTCGGCTTCAAGCAGCATGGCTTCATATAGCGCATCCATCTTCCGGTCGACGATGCCGCTGTAGTTCGCCGGGTTCACGTCCGAGGACAGATACTTCGACGTATCGATCGGCGGATTGACGATCGACTGGCAGTTGAAGTCCGCTGATACGTCGAAGTCGCGGGACTCGCGCAGGGTCGCGTAGAACGGCCCGGTCGGCTGCACTTTCTGTTCGAAGTTCAGACCGATCTGGCGCCATTGATCGATCAGCCAGACGCCGACGACCTTGTAGGGCTGATCGACGCCGCGATTGTTGTAGATATAGGTTTTTGAGAGATCGACGCCGGCTTCCTTCAACAGCTCGCGCGCCTTGGCGCGGCTGGCTTCAAGGTCGGGGCGGTAGCCGTCAAGCGCTTCCAGCTCGTCCTTGGTCGCAGCAAGGCTGTGTTTCGGATAGACGAGGCCGCCGACCGTCTTCACGATGGCGATCTTCGACAGATATTCCGACCCGCCCCAACGATCGACGGCGAGCGTCAGCGCGCGGCGGACGCGCACGTCGTTGAACGGCGGACGGTCATGATTCGGCGTCGCGAGCAGGACGCAGTTCCAGTCGGTTTCCTGAACGGTAACCTTGTCGCCGAGCGCGGCGACCAGATCGTCGCGCACCTTTGGCGGGAAGCCGCGGAACTGGGCGCTGGCCCGATTGCCGCGCAGCGCCTGCACCTGGACCGATTCCTTGTTGGCGAAAATCGCCGTGATCTTGTCCAGATACGGCAGGCCCTTCAGGTAGTAGTCCGGGTTTTTATCGCCGGTCATGAAGGCGCCCGGCTGATATTCCTTGAAGATGAACGGCCCGGATCCGAGGATGTTCTTCTCGTACCAGTGCTGATCGACGTCCAGCTTCGCCTTGGAATAGATGAAGTTGTAGGGCGCCGCCAGGGCCGGAATAAACGCCGACGAAGCGAACTTCAGATTGAAGACGACCGTCGCCGGATCGGGCGTATCGATGGAATCGACCATCTGATAGAAGCTTTTCCGCGCGCTCGAAACGCCTTCGGGCGGGAAGATGATGCGATCGAAGCTTGCCTTGATGTCCGCCGAGGTCAGCGGCGCGCCATCGTGAAACTTGACGCCTTCATGCAGCTTGAAGGTGTAGGTCTTGCCGTCATTCGTCCCTTCCGGCACATCGCCGACGCAGAGATCGCAGACAAAGTCGCTGGGATCGCCCGGGTTTTCCGGATTGACGCGCAGCAGCGTCGAATAGAACGGCCGGACCGGATGGATGACGGCGTAAGTCGTTTCCCGATGAGCATCGAAGCTCGGCGGGGCGTTCGCCGGCACCACAAATGTGAATTCGCCGCCGTAGATCGGCTTGTCGTCGGCATTGGCGACGCCTGCGCCAAGCATTGCGCTCGCGCCGACCGCCGCTGCCAGTGCAGCGCGGAAACCTTGCATCCTCGATGTCCTCCCTTGAACTTTATTGTCGTCGATATCTGCGCCGATTGACCGGTTCTTCTTCTTGAACGGACCGTCTGCTTGCGCGGACTCCGCCATTTAAGGCACCGTAACCCATGGCCAACTGAAGTCAATCGAAAGCAGCGGCGGCCCCAGAGCCGATCAAGGCCTCGATCGCGTCCGGCGTCATGCCGGCCTCGGCCAATATCGCCCGAGTGTTCTGGCCGATCGTCGGCGCGACGCCCCGGGCTTCCCCTGGCGTCAGCGGCGGGAACCCCGGCATGTTCAGCAGCACCGGCGCCGCCGGATAGCCCGGCTGCGGCAAGCGCGTCACCAGGCCCGTCGCCAGCGCCTGGGGTTCATTGGCGAACTGGATGTAGTCGAGAATGACCTGGTTCATCAGGCCGCGCGCCGTGAACAGGTCCGATAGCTCGGCCGTCGTGCGCGCCGCGAAGATCGGCGTGATCCGCCGGGCGATCAGGTCGATGTCGGCGGCGCGGGCGCGGTTGTCGCCATAGCGCGGCTCGGCCTTCAGGTCGGCAAGCTCAAGCGCGTCGCAGAACGAACGCCAGTCCCGGTCCTTCAGGATCAGGATCTGAATGTAGCCATCCTTACAGCGATAGACGCCGCCTGGCGTCGAAGCCGGCGGCGGCTCCTGGCCTTCCTGGACGGTCGAGGCGAAGCGGACGGACTGGAGATTGGCGGCGGCGCTCATCAAGCTGATATCGAGGAAGCGCGGCCTGGGATCGTCGCGCTTGGCGTAGAGCGCCGCCGCGACTGCCTGATGGGCATAGAGCGCCGTCGACATGTCGACGATGATCGGCTGCGCCCGCATCGGCGTGCCGGCGCTGTCGGCGTTCGCTGTCATGAAGCCGGTATAGGCCTGCAACAACGGGTCCATCGCCGGCTTGCCGCTGAGCGGTCCGGTCTGGCCGTAGCCCGAAATCGACACATAGATCACGCTGGGCGCGATCGCCTTGACGGTCTCGTAGTCGAAGCCGAGACGGGCGATGACGCCCGGCCGGAAGCCTTCCAGGAATACATCCGCACCGGCCAGCACGGACTTGAGCGCCGCCGTGCCCGCCGCTTGCTTCAAATCGAGCGCGATGCAGCGCTTGCCGAGATTGCCGACCACGGAAAACGCCGTGTGATCGCCGTAGCGGGGGCCGAGCATCCGCGCCCACTCGCCCTCCGGCGGCTCGACCTTGATGACATCGGCGCCCCACTGCGCCAGCAGCATCGCGCAATAGGGCCCGGCGATGCCCTGGGACAGATCGACGACCTTCAGGCCGGCATACGGTTTCTCGAAGCTCATTCGGTTTGCCCCATTCCATAGGTTCGAACATCCAGCCGGTCGAAGATCTCCTGCCGCAGCACGCTGGCGGCCCCGTTCGAGTCCGACACGGCCGACAGCAGCACGGCATATTTGTCGTAGAGGAAAAGGAACCGGTCGAGAAAGGCGGCCGCGTCGACAATGCCGAAGCGCTCGCCGGCCGTCTCCGCGACCCGGCCATTATCGGCGGCGATCGCGGCGCGGATCGCCTCATCCAGTTCGGGGGTCGCCGCATCGATGGTCAGGCCCTGGGCCGACGCGGCCCGGAGCGCGGCGTCGGCCATGTTCTGATAGCCCCAGACCACGCCGACGAGGCCCTCCGCCGCTGCATTGAAGACCGCGCGGCGCGCTTCCGGCGAGAGACGCCGCCAGTAGCCGGCGGACGCCAGAAACGCGCCGCCGCCCCGGTAGGCGCCGAACGGGCCGATCAGGGCGTGCCGTGCGTGGGCCCAGACATCGGGATCGGAAAGGTCCATGGGCGTCGTGATCGCGGCGCCGATCTCGCCTTTGGCGAAGAGGTCGCCCGGGTCGCCAAATTCGTTCTGCACAACGCCGCCGAGGCTGCCGATCAGCCGGTCCCAGGCGCTGCCCGGCGTCAGGGCGGAGAGGCCGCGAAACGCCGCCACGGTATTGGCCCGGGTCCGGGACAGCAGCACATAGCGCGCCGCGCCATAGCTCCCGAGGAACACCACGCGACGCGCCTGGAACGCCGCGCGACAGCCGGGGCAATCGATGGCGATAATTTCCGTCGCCGCCGCCGTCGCGGCCAGCTCGTCGTCGCCGCCAGCCAGGCCGAGTTCCGAAATCAGGGCGGAATAGGGAAAGGCGTCGGCGAAGGTCGGCAAGGCCGCGGCGCCGAAGGCGTAGTCGCCGCGGCCGAGATTATCGATCGCGGCCGGATCGTCCGGCGGCGGGCCGTTCAGAAACAGGCTGAGCTTCGGCGCCGATTTCTCCCGGCCCAACCGGTCGGCGAACGCGCGCCAGCCGCTTTGCGTCAGGGGGTGGTCGGCGCCGTAGCCGATATGCGCCCGCGCCGGCGGCTCATCGGCCGCGGCCGGCAGAACGGCGGCGGCCCAGGCGCATGCCCAGACCGCCAAAGCGCCGATGCCGCAGCGCCGAAGCCGGGCGCACCGCCCGTCCGGGCGCGTGCGCAGCCCCCCCCCGCCGTTCGAGATGGCGCCCGCCTTCTGGCGAGGCCGCCAGAAGGCGGTTGGGTTAGACCGGATCCCAGACGTAGTAGTCGGCCGAACGGTCGTTCGGCGCGAAGTGCTGCTTGAAAGCGGGCATGCAGTGCTCATGAATGTTCTGCGGCGTCCAGCCATCGCTCCGGTGCACCGTGCGGACAGGCCGGTGATGGCTCATCAGCATGATTTCGTTCGAGCGAACATAGAAGATTTGCCCGGTCACGTCCTTCGCCAAATCCGACAGCAAGTAAACCGACGGCGCCGCGATCTTCTGCGGCGTCATCGCTTCCTGCCGGCGCCGGCGCGCCTCGCCTTCTGGTCCCTTGATCGGGATCGTCTCGATCATGCGGGTGAAGGCGGACGGGGAGACGATATTCGACCGGACCCCGAAGCGAGACATGTCGAGCGCGATCGACTTCGATAGGCCGACGATGCCCAGCTTCGCCGCTGCATAGTTCGCCTGCCCGACATTGCCGTGCAGGCCCGACGTCGAGGTGAAGTGCACCATCGCGCCGGATTCCTGCTGGCGGAAATGCTCGGCCGCCGCGCGGGCGACGTTGTAGTAGCCGTTCAGGTGGACATTGATGACGGCGTCCCAATCGTCTTCCGTCATCTTGTGGAAGATGACGTCGCGCAGGATGCCCGCCACATTCACGATGCCGTCGATCTTGCCGAATGTATCGACCGCCTGCTGCACCATCGCCTGTGCGTCGTCCCACTTGGAAATATCGCCGCCATTGACGACAGCTTCGCCGCCGGCCGCTTCGATGTCCTTCACAACCTGCTGGGCGGGGCCGATGTCGGCATTGCTGCGGCCGTCGACGGCCGCGCCAAGATCGTTCACGACGACCTTGGCGCCTTCCGCCGCCGCCAGCTTTGCGATCTCCGCGCCGATGCCCCGGCCGGCGCCGTTCACCAGCACCACTTTGTCTTGCAGAACCCCGTTTGCCATGGGTCCAAATCCTCTTCTCAAACCGTGTAAGTCGATCTCGGGTCCGTCTCAGCCCTCTGGCTCAGATCGGGTCCCAGCTAAAGGCGTCCGCCGAGCGGTCCATGGGAATGAAGCTCGGCTTCAGGGCCGGCATGCCTTCCTCATGGATCGAGCGTGGCGTCCAGCCTTCCGCGCGATGGATCGAGCGGAGCGGCCGGTTCTGGCCGAACAGGACCTGCTCGTTCATCCGGCTGCCGAAAATCTGGGCCGTGACGCCCATCGCCTTCGCCGCATCGGACAGGAGGTAAACGCACATCGGCGCGATCTGCGCCGGCGTCATCCGCTTGATCTTCGCGAGCCGGGCTTCCTGTTCGGGCGAGTTCGAAGGGATCGTCCCGATCATCCGGCTCCACGCGAACGGCGACATGCAGTTCGACCGGACGCCGAAGCGCGCCATGTCGAGGGCGATCGACTTCGACAGGCCGACGATGCCGAGCTTCGCCGCCGCATAGTTCGCCTGGCCGAAATTGCCGATCAGGCCCGAGGTCGAGGTGAAGTGCACCATCGCGCCAGATTCCTGCGCGCGAAAATGATCGGCCGCCGCGCGGGAAACATTGAACGTGCCCTTCAGGTGCACGTTGATCACCGCATGCCAATCGTCCTGGGTCATCTTGTGGAAGATGACGTCGCGGAGGATGCCCGCGACATTAACGACGCCGTCGATCTTGCCGAAGGCGTCGACCGCCTGCTGAACCATGCCCTTCGCGGCCTTGAAATCCGCGACGCTGTCGCCGTTGACGACCGCCTCGCCGCCCGCGGCCTCGATCGCCGCGACGATCTCCTGCGCCGGCGTCGCATCGGCGCCGCCGCCATCGACCGCGCCGCCCAGATCGTTGACCACGACCTTGGCGCCTTCCGCGGCCGCAAGCTTGGCGACTTCCGCGCCAATGCCACGTCCCGCGCCTGTTACGAGGACAACCTTGCCCTCGAGCATCCCATCAGCCATTCGCTGTGTTCCCTCCATCCCGAAATAGAAGCCGCCGACGCTTCAGATCGTGCCGGCGCGCCTTCGCGTCAGAGGGTAGACCGATGGGGAACTGGGTGGCAATCGTCGCGAGGACGTCGTTCGACGGCAAAAAGCCGCCCATGGCGGACGGCCAGGGGCGGCTTGCAAAGCAACGCCGCCGCCTGCTTCAAGCAAGCAGGCGTGGCGACGCTGGCGCGGGCTTATTCGTCGTCTTCTTCGCCCCGGCCCATCGACCGGATGAGGTCGAGCAAGCGGCGGCGCACGGCCGGGTCGGCAATTTTGTAATAGGCGCGGACCAGCAACAGCGTCTCGCGCTGCGCCATCGGATCGGCGTCATACTGGCGTTGGGCCGCTTCCTGCATCGCCGGGCCGGACGGAGCGCCCTCGGGCGCATCGGGCAATTCTTCGAAGAAATAGGTCACCGGCACATCGAGCGCCTTCGATAGCTCATACAGACGGCCCGCGCCGACGCGATTCGCGCCGCGTTCATATTTCTGCACCTGTTGAAAGGTCAGGTTGAGCGCTTCCGCCAAGCGTTCCTGGCTATATCCCAGCAATGTCCGCCGCTTGCGGACCCGCTGGCCGACATGAACATCGATCCAAGTCGGCTTTCCGCGCGTCTTGCGCTGTTTGCGGCGCTTAGGTTCCTCGGTCACATATATTCTCCCATACCGCTGCTTTTCTGACTTATCCTCATGATGACTTCATATCATCATGCATTTCTCCAAGATACCGCAGCGCATTCTACAGGTCACCTAGAGCAAATGTGCGTCGCAATTACTTATGTAACAGCGAAACGTCAAGCATTTATCGTGACATTCTATCAAGAGAATAACTTCATTTATTTAAACAATCATAAATCGCAATCAATTTGCATCCTGTCTATCGATTCGCGCTATCGCCTTAGCTGGGGCCGCGCCGTTCGATTCTGGCGCGAACATCCGATTCCGCAACTGCTGCGTAAACCGGACGACGCTCTACGCTCGCCCGAAAGCCCGATCGCCAATGTCCCGTTCCTGCAGCCTGATGTGGTTCCGAAACGACCTTCGCACAAGCGACAATCTTGGCTTAAGCGCCGCCGTGGCGACGGGACTGCCGGTCAGGGCGCTGTATGTCCTGGACGATGCCGATTCCGGACCGCGCCCCCCCGGCGCGGCGGCGCGCTGGAAGCTGCATGGCGCGCTCACGGCCCTGGAAGCGCGCCTGGCCGACCTGAACATTCCGCTGATCCTGCGCCGCGGCGGCGGCGCCGAGACAGTCGGACGGGTCATCCATGAGCTTGATGCGCGCTGCGTCTTCTGGTCCCGGCGCTATGAACCGGCCGCCGTCGCCATCGATCGCAGTCTGAAGGCGGCGCTCGCGGCCAGCGGCGTCGATGTCAAGTCGTATCCGGGATCGCTGCTGATCGAGCCGTTCGCGCTCACGACCGGCTCCGGCGGCTATTACAAGGTGTTCACGCCGTTCTGCAAAGCCGCCCGGGAGGCGGCGGGCGGCCATGCGGCGCAGCCCTTGCCGCCGCCGCCGCCCGCGCCCGCCTGGACCCTCCCGCCGCCTGCGAGCGACGACCTGAACGACTGGGATCTGCTGCCTGCCAGGCCAGACTGGGCGGGCGGCCTTCGCGAGGCCTGGGACCACGGCGAAGTTGCGGCGCAATCCCGTCTCCGCGCGTTTCTGGACGACGGCTTCGCGGGCTACGCAGGCGGGCGGAACCAGCTTAATGGGCGCTTCGGTTCGGCGCTTTCCCCGGCTTTGCGGTTTGGCGAGATCAGTCCGCGGCAATTGCAGTTCGCCGCCGCAGCCCATGCCGGTCAGGCCGGCGGCGCGCTTGACAGCGACTTCGAATGTTTCGAGCGGGAATTATACTGGCGCGATTTCTGCAATCACTTGCTCTTTCATGCCCCGGACCTTGCGGGGAAGAATTTTCAGTCCCGCTTCGACGCCTTCCCCTGGCGCGCGTCCAAGGCGGATTTTGCCGCATGGCGGCGCGGCCGGACCGGCTATCCGATCGTCGACGCCGCGATGCGGCAGCTCTGGACGACGGGATGGATGCACAACCGCGCGCGGATGATAACGGCCTCCTTCCTGACCAAGCATCTGGCGATCGACTGGCGCCAGGGCGAAGCCTGGTTCTGGGATACGCTGGTCGACGCCGATGTCGCCAGCAATCCGGCCAACTGGCAATGGACCGCCGGCTCCGGCGCCGACGCCGCACCGTATTTCAGGATCTTCAATCCGATGACCCAGGGCGAGAAATTCGACGCCGACGGCGCCTATGTCCGCCGATGGGTCCCGGAACTCGCCGGATTGCCCGACCGCCATATCCATGCGCCGTGGACCGCGCCGGCGGCCGTGCTGGAGGCGGCCGGGGTGACCCTCGGCGTCACATATCCCGAGCCGATTGTGGACCACAAGGCCGCCCGCGCCCGCGCCCTGGCGGGCTTCGCCGCGACCAGGGACGCCTCTGACTAAGGCCGCGGCGCCCGGTCAGTGGTTCATGCCCTGCCCGCCATCCAGATAGATCGTTTCGCCATTCAGGAATTGCAGGTTCTCGGCCGCGAGCATGGCGACCAGGGCCCCAACTTCCTCCGGCCGCCCGATTTCGCCGGACGGGATGCGGCGGGTGATGAAGTCCCTGAAGCGCGCGTTCGCCATATGGCTCTGGTTCAGGTCGGTGCCGATAAAGCCGGGGGCGACCGTGACGACCCGAACGCCGGCCTTCGCCCATTCGACCGCCAGGCAGCGCCCGATCGCCGCGACCGCCGCCTTGGACGCGCAATACGCGACGTGAAACCGCACGCCGAGCTTGTCGTAATAACTGCCCATGTTGACGATCAGGCCGCGCGTCTCCGCCAGATAGGGATAAGCCTCGCGGCTTGCGACGAAGACGCTTGTGGCGTTCGTCCGCATCAGCGCCTCGAACGCCGCGGTCGTGAACTCGGCGCTTTTGCCCTCGTCATGCACGCCGGCATTGTTGACCAGCACGTCGATCCGCCCGAAGCGCCCGTGCGCCGCCTTGAGCGCGCTGGCGATCGCCGCGTCATCCGTCACATCGCAGGCGAAATCGGCCGAAAGCGCCGCTTCATCGGCCGGACGGTCCCGGTCTTCCGGCCCCAAGCCCTTGCGCGACAGGCAAGCGACCCGAAAGCCCCTCGCCGCCAGGGCGGCGGCGACGGTCGAGCCGATGCCGCGGCTGGCGCCAGTGACCACGGCGACCCGCTGTTCCGCGGTCACGCCTAGCGGTCCTTGAAGACGGCGGGGCGCTTGGCGAGGAAAGCAGTTGTCCCTTCCTGGGCGTCCTCCAGAAAGAACGAGAGCGCGTTCAGGTCCGCCTCGATCTTCAGACCCTCGTCCAGACCGACGTCAAGCGCGCGGCGCGTCGCCTCCCGCGCCAGCTTCAACGCCGCCAGACTGAACCCGGAGAACGTGCGCGCGAAAGCGCAGGCGCCGTCCAGCAGGTCGCCTTCGACGATCCTGGAGATCAAGCCGATGCGCAGCGCCTCTTCGGCGTCGGCAAACCGGCCGGTCAGGATCAATTCCATCGCCCGCGCTTCGCCGACATGGCGCGGCAGCCGCTGGGTCCCGCCATAGCCGGGGATCAGCCCCAGCTTGATTTCCGGCAGCCCCATCCGGGCTTTCGGCTGGGCTACCCGGAAGGTGCAGGCCAGCGCCAGCTCCAGCCCGCCGCCAAGGGCGAAGCCGTTCAACGCGGCGACGGAGGGGATCGAAAGTTCATCCAGCTTGGCGAAGGTCATCTGCCCGCGACGGGCGCCCTCGCGCACGTCGGCGACCGAGCGGCCCATCAGTTCGGAAATATCCGCGCCAGCGCAGAACGCCTTCTCCCCCGTCCCGGTGATGACCAGGGCGCGGGCGTCGGACGCGGCGGCGGCGTCGATCGCGGCGCCGATCTCCCGGACGATCTGGAAGCTCAGCGCGTTCAGGGCTTCGGGCCGGTTCAGGGTGATGACCGCGATCTCGTCGCGGCGGGTAAGGTCGACTGGCATGGGCGGCGTTCTTTCCTGGCGTTCGGGCCGGGACAGTATCAGGGCGTCACCCTGGAAGCAGCAAGCCCAGAACGGCGTTCAGCCGCTGGCGGCCGGCGGCCGTCGCGGCGATCGCCGTTTCATCCATGCGAACGAACCCGCCCGCGATCAGCCGCTGCAGGCCGCGAAGGTCGACGAAGTCCACGACTTCGCCCCCGGTCGCGGCGCGGAACCGTTCCCGGTCGACGCCTTCGACCAGCCGCAGTCCCATCATCAAGGCTTCGGCCGCGATATCGGCGGGCGTCAGCGGCTGGGCCGTCGTCGTCGCCCTGCCGTCGCGCTCGACCCGGCCGAGCCATGCTTCGGGCGTCCTGACCTGGGCGAGCGCCATGCGGCGGCCGGCGATCGGCAGCCGTCCGTGGGCGCCTGGCCCGACGCCGACCCAATCGCCGCCGCGCCAGTAGATCAGATTATGCCGGGATTCCGAGCCAGGGCGCGCATGGTTCGAGATTTCATAGGCGGGCAGGCCAGCATCCCCGAGCAGGCCCTGCGTCGCCTCGAAAAGATCGGCCGTGACGCCTTCCTCCGGCATGACGAAGGCGCCGCGCGCGTGCGCGCCGTGAAACGCCGTGCCGGGCTCGATGGTGAGCTGATAGACCGAAAGATGGTCGCCCGCGAGCGCCAGCGCCGCTTCGAGCTCCGCCCGCCATGCGGCCACGGTCTGTCCGGGGCGGGCATAAATCAGGTCGAACGAGAACCGGGGGAATGTGGCGGCCGCGACCGAAAGGGCGGCCCGCGCTTCCGCCGCCGTATGCCGACGGCCGAGAAACCTGAGGTCGGCATCCGACATCGCCTGGACGCCGAGCGAGACCCGATTGACGCCCGCCGCCGCGTAAGCTTCCAGACGCCCGGCCTCGACCGAGCCTGGATTGGCTTCAAGCGTGATCTCGATGTGATTGGCGAAACCCCAGGCGCGCCGAGCCGCATCGAGCACGGCCGCGACCGTATCCGGCGCCATCAGGGATGGCGTGCCGCCGCCGAAGAAGATGGCGTCCAGCCTGCCCAGAGGGGCGAGCGCCGCGAACGCCTCGATCTCACGGACCAGCGCCGCGCGCCAGCGGCCATGGTCGACCTGATCGCGGACATGGCTGTTGAAGTCGCAATAGGGGCATTTCGACTGGCAGAACGGCCAGTGCACATAGAGGCCGAACCCGCCGCCCGCCCCAGTGCCGGCTGCTCCCGTCACGTCAACGCTTCAGGAAAGCGTCGACGAACAGCCGGAAGGCATGCGCGCGATGGCTCATGGCATGCTTGGCGATCGGCGAAAGCTCGCCGAAGGTCAGGGAATGCCCGCCGGGTCGGAACATCGGGTCATAACCGAAACCGAAGCTCCCCTTCGGCGGCCAGACCGCCTCACCCCAAACTTCGCCCCGGAAGGTCAATGGCGGTTCGCCGGGGATCGCGACGGCCAGCGCGCAGACGAACCAGGCGGTACGGTCCGCCGCATCGCCCATTTCGGCATTCAGGCGTTCCATGGCGACGGCAAAGTCCTTCTCCGGGCCAGCCCAGCGGGCGGAATAGATGCCTGGCGCGCCGCCAAGCGCCGCGACGCAAAAGCCGGAATCGTCGGCCAGCGCCGGATAGCCGCTCGCTTCGGCGGCCGCGACGGCCTTCAGGCGGGCATTCGCTTCAAAGGTATCGCCGGTCTCCTCGGGCTCGGGCAAGCCGAGCGCCGACGCCGCCAGGGTTTTGACGCCAAATGGCGCCAGCAATTCCTCGATCTCGCGGACTTTTCCGGGATTGTGGGAGGCGACGACCAGTTTATCGCCGGCCGCCAGGCGTTTCCGCTGCTTCAGCATCACACGGCTGCTTCAATTGCCGCGCGCTGGGCCTTGCACAATTCCCCGATGCCCGCCTCAGCCAGATCCATCAAGGTCCCGAACTGCGCCCGGCTGAACGGCGCGCCTTCCGCCGTGCCCTGCACCTCGACCAATTGGCCCGATCCGGTAATCACGAAATTCGCGTCGGCTTCCGCATTCGAATCCTCGGCATAGTCCAGATCGAGCACGCATGCGCCCTGGTAGATGCCGCTGGAGACCGCCGCGACCTGGCCGATCAGCGGATCGCGCTTGACGACGCCGATCTTCTGGAGATGCCGGCAAGCAAGCGCGAGCGCCACGTAGCCGCCGGTGATCGCGGCCGTCCGGGTGCCGCCGTCCGCCTGCAGCACGTCGCAGTCGATGCTGATCTGGACTTCGCCAAGGGCCTTGAGGTCCGTGACCGAGCGCAGCGACCGTCCGATCAGGCGCTGAATTTCCTGGGTGCGGCCGGATTGCTTGCCGCGCGCCGCCTCGCGGGCGGAGCGGGTATGGGTCGAGCGCGGCAGCATGCCATACTCCGCCGTGACCCAACCCTGGCCCGAATTCCGGAGGAACGGCGGCACACGACTTTCGACCGATGCGGTGCAAAGCACGTGGGTATCGCCGAACCGGGCCAGACAGGCGCCCTCGGCATGCTTGCTCCAATTGGTTTCCAGCGCGATGGATCGCAGTTCGTCGCTTTGCCGGCCTGATGGACGCATGAATTCTACCTCTGGTTGAGAGCCCCCGCTCCGCTCAAGCGAAGCGATACCAGCGCGGCCGCGGATATCCTAACAAATAATTGTCGCGGGACCTTGGCGCGGCCGCATCGGTCCTTTAAATCCGCCCTCATGACAGAGAATTCCAAAGCGCCCGCCCGAGCCGACGACACGACGCCCGACGTGCCCCCCGCGGATGACCCGACAGCCCCGCAGCCGCCGCAAGCGGTCCAGCCGGTCAAGGAAATCGGCGGTCCCAAGGGGCCGGAGCCGACCCGATTCGGCGATTGGTCCGTCAATGGACGCTGCGTCGATTTCTGAGGCGCCGCTTGCCGCTGTGTACCGCAGCGCCGCCGGACTATACTGTGCTCTTCCGGAAGCGGAGGAGGGGTCATGCTGCTATTCGCGCCAAAAGAAACCCTGACGGGCGAGCGCCGCGTGGCGCTGACGCCGGACGCGATCAAACGCCTGTCGCCGACCGGCCTCTCTGTCGCAATTGAAACCGACGCAGGGGCGGGGGCCGATCTGCCCGATGCAGCTTACGCCGCCGTCGATGCCGCGATCGTCGATGCCGAAACCGGATGGAGCACGGCGGATATCGTCGCCTGCGTCCGCCCGCCGGCGCCGGAGCTGGTCGCCAGGATGCGGCCCGACGCCGTACTGCTCGGATTGCTCGATCCCCATAGCGACCGCGCCCGGATCGAGGCCTATGCCGCCGCCGGCGTCGCCGCCTTCACCTTTGAATTCGTGCCGCGCATCAGCCGCGCCCAGACCATGGACGCGCTGTCGAGCCAGGCCAACCTCGCCGGATATGCCGCGGTCATCCATGCCGCCAGCCGCTTCAAGCGGGCCTTTCCGATGATGGTGACTGCGGCGGGCACGGTTTCGCCGGCGCGGGTTCTGGTGCTGGGCGCCGGCGTCGCGGGCCTGCAGGCGATCGCGACGGCGCGGCGGCTCGGCGCGGTCGTATCCGCCATGGACGTCCGCGACGCCGCCCGCGAGCAGGTCGAAAGCCTGGGCGCGACCTTCGTCACCGTCGAGGCCGCCGAGTCCGGCGACGGCGCCGGCGGCTACGCCAAGGAAATGAGCGAGGATTACAAGCGCCGGCAGGCCGCGAAACTGCAGGAAACCCTGGCGCGCACCGACATCTGCATCACGACAGCGCAGATCCCCGGCCGCGCCGCGCCGCGCCTTGTTCCCGCCGACATGATAGCGGCGATGCGCCCTGGCTCGATCCTGATCGATCTGGCGGCGTCCTCGGGCGGCAATGTCGAAGGCTCGATCTCGGGCGAGACCGTCGATGTCGGCGGCGTGTCGATCATCGGCCAGTCCGACCTGCCAAGCGCGGTCGCCTATGACGCCAGCAACCTCTATGCCCGCAACGTCGTGAACTTCCTGACGCCGTTGATCGACGCGGAGGCCAAGGCGCTCGCCGTCAACTGGGACGATGAGATCGTCAAGGGCGCGCTGATCGCGCGCGGCGGCGCCGTCGTTCACCCGCAACTCGCGCCCAAGGAAGGCCAGACCCCATGAGCAATCCCACGGATATCGCGAACGATGCGGCCGGCATCGCCAACCGGATGAACGATCTGGCGGCGGAAGCCCAGCGCCTCGCCAATGAGTCCGCGTCGCTCGCCAATCAGGCGACCGCGCTCGATTCCAACTCCGGCATCCTCGGGGCCGACCCGATGATTTTCGGGCTGACCGTTTTCGCCCTCGCCTGTTTCGTCGGCTACTACGTCGTCTGGAAAGTCACGCCGGCGCTGCATGCGCCCTTGATGTCGGTCGCCAACGCGATTTCCGGGGTGGTTATCCTGGGCGCGATGGTGGCGGCCGGCCCGGCGCTCCTCGGCGTCTCGAAGTTGATGGGCTTCGCCGCGATCATCCTGGCGGCGATCAATATCTTCGGCGGCTTCATCATCACCCACCGCATGCTGGCGATGTTCAAGACGAAGGCCAAGACGGGGGCGGCGCGATGAACGGCGATTTCACCTCATACGCCTATCTCGTCTCAGCGATCTGCTTCGTTCTGGCGATCCGCGGGCTCGCCAGCCCGGAGACGGCGCGCACCGGCAACCTGATCGGCATCGTCGGCATGGCGATCGCAGGCGCCGCGACCCTGCTGCTGCCGCAGATATCCACATGGCTGTTCGTGTTCGCCGGCATCGTCATCGGCGGGGCCATCGGCGCCTTCATCGCGCTCAAGGTGAAGATCACCGACCTGCCGCAGATGGTCGCGATCTTCAACAGCTTCGTCGGCCTGGCGGCCGTGCTGATCTCCGGCGCGACGCTGCACGATCCCTCGCTGTATGGCATGTCGTCCGGCGCAGCCATGGGCTTGCAGGCGCTGATCGAGATCGCGCTCTCCGCGTTGATCGGCGCCGTAACGTTCACCGGCTCCATCGTCGCCTTCGCCAAGCTGCAGGGCCTGATGACCGGCAGTCCGCTGGTGTTCCCAGGCCAGCGGGCGGTCAACGGCCTGCTTGGCCTCACCGCCGTCTTCGCGACCCTGGCCTTCGCGGGCTGGGGCAGCGAGGGCGCGTTCTGGGGCATGACGGCGCTGTTCCTGGTCTGGGGCGCCATGGTCGTGCTGCCGATCGGCGGGGCCGACATGCCGGTGGTGATTTCGGTCCTGAACTCGCTGTCCGGCTGGGCGTCCTGCGGCATCGGGTTCACGCTCGACAATCCGCTGCTGATCGTGACCGGCGCGCTGGTCGGGGCGTCGGGCGGCATTCTGTCCTACATCATGTGCAAGGGCATGAACCGCGACCTGATCTCGGTCCTGCTAGGCGGCTTCGGCGGCGAGACGGCCCATGCTGGGCCTGGCGCCGCCGCGCCCGCCGGCACGGTCAAGAGCGGCAATGCCGACGACGCGGCTTTCATGCTGCGCAATGCCGGCTCGGTCATCATAGTGCCGGGCTACGGCATGGCGGTCGCCCAGGCGCAGCATGCCCTGCGTGAGATGGTCGACCTGCTGAAGCGGGAAGGCGTGCGCGTGCGTTACGCCATTCACCCGGTCGCGGGCCGGATGCCCGGCCACATGAACGTGCTGCTGGCCGAAGCGAACGTGCCCTATGAGGACGTTGTGGAGATGGACGACATCAACCGCGACTTCGCCACGAACGACGTGGCCTTCGTGATCGGGGCGAACGACACGACGAACCCATCCGCCAAGAACGATCCCTCAAGCCCGATCTACGGCATGCCGGTGCTGGACGTGGAACGCTCCGGCATGGTCATGTTCGTCAAACGCTCCATGGCGACGGGCTATGCGGGCGTCGACAATCCCCTGTTCTACAATGATAATACCATGATGCTGTTCGGCGACGCCAAGACCATGTGCGAAGATATCGTGAAAGCGTTCTAGACCCATGAACTTTAAAGACTTCGAGGCCCTGTCCTTCGATTGCTACGGCACCCTGATCGACTGGGAGACCGGGATCTGGAAGGGCATGCAGCCCTGGCTGCTCAGGACCGACATCGGCATCGACCGCGACACGGCGCTCGCGGCCTTCGGCGAAGTCGAATCGGCCGCCCAGGCGGCGACGCCGGCAAAACTCTATCCCCGCCTGCTGGCGGACCTGTTCCCCGATCTTGCCTTGCGCCTCGGCGCCGAAGCGACGCCCGAGGAGGCGGCGGCCTTCGGCGGGTCCGTGCCCCAGTGGCCGCCCTTTCCCGACAGCGCCGCGGCGCTCGTCCAACTCAAGCGGCATTTCAAGCTGGTGATCCTGTCGAATGTCGATGTCGCCAGTTTCTGCGAAAGCGCCAAGCGCCTGGAAGCGCCGTTCGATTATGTCTTCACCGCCCAGGAAATCGGCTCCTACAAGCCGAACCCGACGAACTTTACCCATATGGCCAACCGGCTGGCGGAGGTCGGCATCGCGAAGGACAAGGTGCTGCATGTCGCGCAATCTCTGTTCCACGATCACCAGGAAGCGACCCGGCAAGGCTTCGCGACCTGCTGGATCGACCGGCGCGAAGGCGCGGGCGGCGGCGCGACGAAAGCCGTCAGCGACCAGCCGAAGACCGACTGGACCTTCCCCACCATGCAGGCGTTCGCCGCCGCCGTTGAAATGAGCTGATCCGAAGGACCCCCCGACCCATGCCGCTCGATAGCCTCAAGAAGTCCTCGAAGTCTGCGATCCCGCTCGATGTCGTCGCGAAGGACGGCTTCGCGGCTTGGCGCGATAGCCTGGACGCGGCCGGGCAGGCCTGGGTCAAGGCCGTGCGCTTCGACGCCGGCACGGGCGCCAAGACGCTGATCCCGGACGGCAAGGGCGGCATTGGATCGGCCGCGCTGGGCGTCCCCGACCTGGATGCCGTCTGGGGCCTTGGCGGCGGCTCGCGCGCCTTGCCGGAAGGCGACTACGCGATCCGCACGCCGTTGACCTCGGCTCAGGCGACGCGGGCGGCGGTCGCCTGGGCGCTCGGGGCCTACGCCTTCGACCGCTATGCCAAGAAGCCGCGCGGCAAGGCCAGGCTGGTCTGGCCGAAGGGCGCCGACCGGGGCCTGGCGGAGGCGATCGTCGCCGGCGTGGCGCTCGGCCGCGATCTCATCAATACGCCGGCCAACGACATGGGGCCTGAAGAACTGGCGGCCGCGGCGAAAGCGCTGGCGAAGACCCATAAGGCGAAAATCAAGATCACGGTCGGCGACGATCTGTTGAAACAGAATTTCCCGACCATCCACGCCGTCGGCCGCGCCAGCGACCGGGCGCCGCGGCTGATCGACATGACCTGGGGCGACGCAGCCGCGCCGAAAGTGACGCTGGTCGGCAAGGGCGTCTGCTTCGATACCGGCGGCCTCGACCTCAAGCCGGCGACCGGCATGCTGAACATGAAGAAGGACATGGGCGGCGCCGCCAATGTCCTGGCGGTCGCGGCGATGATCATGGGAACGGGCCTGAATGTCCGCCTGCGCGTGCTGATCCCCGCCGTTGAGAACAGCGTTTCCGGCAATGCCTTCCGGCCGCGCGACGTGATCACGACCCGGAAGGGGCTGACGGTCGAAATCGGCAATACCGACGCCGAAGGCCGCCTCGTCCTCTGCGACGCGCTGACGCTCGCCATGGAGGACAAGCCCGACGTCGTCATCGACTGCGCCACCCTGACCGGCGCCGCCCGCGTCGCCCTTGGGCCGAGCTTGCCGGCGCTGTTCGCGAACGACGATGCGCTGGCGAACGACATCCTGGCGGCCGGCCTCGCCGCCGACGATCCCCTGTGGCGGCTGCCGCTGCATCAGCCCTACAAGAAGATGCTCGACAGCGAGGTCGCGGACCTGAATAACGTCTCCTCGGGCGGCTTCGGCGGCGCGATCACGGCGGCGCTCTACCTCCATGCCTTCGCCGAGGATACGGCCCCCTGGGCGCATATCGACATGATGGGCTGGAACCAGGCGACCACGCCCGGCCGGCCGCAAGGCGGCGAAACCCAGTCCGCCCACGCGCTGTTCGAAATGCTGCGGCGGCGCTACGGCTGACGCTGACCCGGCCGCCGCCGCCGCCAGACTCCGATGGCGGCGACGCCGGCCAATGCGCCCGCCAGTCCGAACCAGGTAAAGGCATATTGCAGGTGATTGTCCGGGAGATTAGGGCGAACGGCCTCGCCCTGGAAACCGGGCCATGGCGGCTCCAGCCGGAGGGCCAGGGGCGACGTCCGATCCGGGTCGAGGCCCGCCGCCGCCGCAATGGCGCGCGGCTCCAGCCAGAGCCAGCTATCGGGTGGGCGATTGTCCGGCATCATGCGCGAGGGCCGCTCCGGACGGGTCAGAACGCCGGCGGCGGCGAAGTGGCCATCGGGCGGCGTCGGCCGCGTTGAGGCCGGCGCATCGTTTGCGACGAAGCCCAGCACGACAATCACGATATCGCCATTGGCCAGGCGGGCCGGGAGCGCATGGTCCATGCCGACCTTGCCTTGAACGGTCTTGGGGCCGATTTCGACCCTGCCGGCGGGGATGGTCGTCGCCGTCAGGGCGGCGCGCCGCCAGACCGCGCCGGGATCGGGCGCGGCTTCCGCCAGCGCCAAGGGCGCCGCCTCGAGCCCCGCGGCCGCGGCCGCAATCCGCTCCTGCTTCCAGGCGCGGCGATCCAGTTGCCAGAGGCCGAGCCCGACCAGCACGGCGAACGCGCCGAGCACGGCGACGACTGCGACGGTCTTGCGGATGGGCATGTGCTTCGGCGCCCGTTCGACCGCTAAAGCTGGGTCGACCGGCGGCGATACTGGATCTCGACGAACTTGGCTTTCAGCGGCCGCAGCAGGCCGAGGGTCGCCGCGATCACGACGACGGGCCAGATCGCGAAATGCATCCAGTAAGGCGGCGAGGCGATGGCTTCGAAGGTCAGCGCGCCGATGACCGAGAGCGCGCCGACGATAAAGATCACGAAGACCGCCGGGCCGTCGGCGGCGTCATGGGCGCTGAGATCGAGCCCGCAGACCGGACAGGTCGGCGTGATCTCCAGCAATCCGGCGAAGAGCTTGCCTTCGTGGCAGCGCGGGCAGCGGGCCGCCATGGCGGCCGCCCCCTCAGCCGCCCCAGATGTAGACACAGACAAACAGGAACAGCCAGACCACGTCGACGAAATGCCAATACCAGGCCGCAGCTTCGAAGCCGAAATGCTGGTCGGACTTGAAGTGGCCGTTCATGCCGCGGAACAGGCAGACCGCCAGGAAGATCGTGCCGATCAGCACATGGAAGCCATGGAAGCCCGTCGCCATGTAGAAGGTCGAGGGATAAATGCCTTCCCGCAAGCCGAACGCCGCGTGGCTGTATTCGAACGCCTGCAGCGCCGTGAAGAACATGCCGAGCAGCACCGTCAACGCCAGCCCGGTGATGAAATCCTTGCGGTTGCCGTGCAGCAGCGCATGGTGCGCCCAGGTGACCGTGCAGCCGGAGAGCAACAGGATCATCGTGTTGAGCAGCGGCAGATCGAAGGCGTCGAAGGTTTCGACGCCGACCGGCGGCCATTGGAAGCCGGTCGCTTCCTTCGGATAGAGGCTGGCGTCGAAATAGGCCCAGAAGAACGCCGAGAAGAACATCACCTCCGACGCGATAAACAGCGCCATGCCATAGCGCAGGCCGATCTGCACCGCCTTGGTGTGATGGCCCTGATGCTCCGCTTCCTTGATGACGTCGCGCCACCAGCCGATCATGACGCCGATCACGCTCAGCACGCCGAGCGCCAGGAGCCAGTAATTGTCCATGCGCATGACGACGAGCGCGCCGGAGGCCAGCAGCAGCGCCGCGAGCGCGCCGAACAGCGGCCACGGGCTTGGATCGACCAAGTGGAACGGTTGCTTGGCTACTGCGTGACTATCGGCCATCGGGTCGGCTCCTCAAGGCGGCGGGTTGCGTGCCGGTTAGTTCTGTAAGGCCGCGCGCGGCGCGTCGGCCTCACGGGCGGTGAAGAAGGTATAGGACAATGTGATGGTTTTCACGTCATCCAGGTTCGGATCGGACGCAATGTCGGGATCGACGAAGAAACTGACCGGGAAATCCATGGTCTGGCCGGGCTGCAGCACCTGCTTGTCGAAGCAGAAGCACTGGATCTTGTTGAAGTAGGCCCCGGCCTTCTGCGGCGTCACGTTGAAGACCGCCGTGCCGGTAACGGGAACCGACGCATCATTCACCGCCTGAAAGAACGCCAGCTTTTCCTCGCCGACATGCACGTTCACCGCATTGACGACCGGATAGAAGCGCCACGGCAGATTGGGATCGACATCGGCGTTGAAGCGCACGGTCATCGTCCGGGCGGCGGCGGCGCTGGGCGCCGCGTCGGCGCGCTGGGTCGTGCCGCCATAGCCGGTCACGCGGCAGAACAGATCGTAGAGCGGGACCGAGGCATAGGCCAGGCCGACCATCAGGACGACGACGCTGGCGAGCACATAGCCAAGGCTGCGATTGCGGGCTGTGACGGCCTCGCGGCTCACGACACGCCGCCCGCGGCCATGCCGCTTTGAATGCGCACGATGGTCACGAGATAGAAGATCGCGATCAACGCCGCGAGCGCCAGCAGAATTGCCAGATTGCGCGCGCGCTTGCGCCGATGGAGCGCCGTATTGCGCGGAGCGATTTCGGCGCGGTTCCCGGGGTTCGCCAATGGCATCAGAGGATCCCCACACTATGATCGACCAGAAGGCCGGCAAGCAGCAGGAACAGGTAAAGGATCGAGAACCCGAACAGGCCCTTCGCATGACGATCGGAATCGGACCGGTACAGCCGCGCCGCCAGACCGACGAAGCCCAGCCCCAGCAGGGCCGCGAACCCGCCATAGTACAAGCTCGCCAAGCCCATCACCGCCGGAACGACGCCGAGCGGGGCGACGATCAGACTGTAGATCAGGATCTGCTTGCGGGTTTCGTCCCTGCCGGCGACGACCGGCAGCATCGGCACGCCGGCCTTGGCGTAGTCGCCGCAGCGATACAGCGCCAGCGCCCAGAAATGCGGCGGCGTCCAGAAGAAGATGATCAGGAACAGCACGACGCCGCCCAGACCGATATCGCCCGTGACCGCGGCCCAGCCGATCATCGGCGGGAAGGCGCCGGCGGCGCCGCCGATCACGATGTTCTGCGGCGTCAGGCGCTTCAGCCACATCGTGTAGACCAGCACATAGAACAGGATCGTGAAGGCGAGCAGGCCGGCCGCCGCGAAATTGACCGCAACCGCCATCAGCCCGACCGATCCGGCCGCCAGGATGCAGCCGAACGCCAGGGCCGCGTCGCGCGGCATGCGGCCCGCCGGGATCGGGCGGGACTGGGTCCGCGCCATCACGGCGTCAATGTCGGAATCGAACCACATGTTGATCGCGCCGGAAGCGCCGGCGCCGACCGCGATGCACAGGATGGCGACCATGGCGATCACCGGGTGGATGTCGCCCGGCGCCAGCGCCACGCCGACAGCCCCGGAGAACACGACAAGCGACATCACCCGCGGCTTCAGAAGCGCCACGAAGTCACGCACGCCTGGCTCGATGTCCCGAACGGCCGTCAGCGATGATGTTGCTATATCCGACATGGCGGTGTGGCGTTGTCCTCTATGCCGCGCGGGGTCAGTGCGGCGCGTCCGGCTTCATAATCGGCTGTTCTTCGAACGTGTGGAACGGCGGCGGCGACGACACTGTCCATTCCAGCGTCGTGGCGCCTTCGCCCCAGTAGTTGTCCCCAACGCGGCGACCCTTGGTCAGCGTGTAGAACATCACGCCGATGAAGAAGAGCGTCGAGAGGCCGGCAAGCAAGCCGCCATAGGAGGACACCAGGTTCCAGCCCGCCTGGGCGTCCGGATAATCCGGATAACGGCGCGGCATGCCCTGCAGGCCAAGGAAATGCTGCGGGAAGAACAGCACGTTCACGCCGACGAAGGTCGTCCAGAAGTGAACCTTGCCAGCCCATTCCGGATATTGCCGGCCGCTCATCTTGCCGATCCAGTAATAGATGCCGCAGAAGATGCCGAAGACGGCGCCCAGCGACAGCACGTAATGGAAATGCGCCACGACGTAGTAGGTGTCGTGCAGCGAGAGGTCCACGCCGGCGTTCGCCAGGACCACGCCGGTGACGCCGCCCACAGTGAACAGGAAGATGAAGCCCAGCGCCCAGAGCATCGGCGTCTCGAAGGTCAGCGAGCCGCCCCACATGGTGGCGATCCAGCTGAAGATCTTCACGCCGGTCGGCACCGCGATCACCATGGTCGCCGCCGTAAAGTAGGCGCGCGTGTCGACGTCGAGGCCGACCGTGTACATGTGATGCGCCCAGACGATGAAGCCGACGAAGCCGATCGCGACCATCGCGTAAGCCATCGCCAGATAGCCGAACACGGGCTTGCGGGAGAAGGTCGAGACCACCTGGCTGACGATGCCGAAGGCCGGCAGGATCATGATGTAGACTTCCGGATGCCCGAAGAACCAGAACAGATGCTGGAACAGGATCGGGTCGCCGCCGCCGGCCGGATCGAAGAACGTGGTGCCGAAGTTACGGTCGGTCAGCAGCATGGTGATCGCGCCGCCAAGCACGGGAACCGCGAGCAGCAGCAGGAACGCCGTCACCAGCATGGACCAGACGAACAGCGGCATGCGGTGCAGGGTCATGCCCGGCGCGCGCATGTTGAAGACCGTGGTGATGAAGTTCACCGCGCCGAGGATCGACGACGCGCCCGCCAGATGCAGCGCGAAGATCGCCATATCGACCGCCATGCCAGGATGCCCCGCCGGCCCCGATAGCGGCGGATAGATCGTCCAGCCCGTTCCGGCGCCCCCGCCGATCAGCGCGGAGCCGAGCAGCAACAGGAATGCGGGAACCAGCAGCCAGAAGCTGATGTTGTTCATGCGCGGGAACGCCATATCCGGCGCGCCGATCATGATCGGCACGATCCAGTTGCCGAAGCCGCCGATCAAGGCCGGCATGACGACGAAGAACACCATGATGAGCGCGTGCGCGCTGACGACGACGTTCCAGAAATGCCCGTCCGGCGAGCCGTCCGAGTTTACGAAGAACTGCGTGCCGGGCTCTGCGAGCTCCAGCCGCATGTACATCGAGAAGCCGCCGCCGATCAGGCCCGCGATCACCGCGAAGATCAGATAGAGCGTGCCAATATCCTTGTGGTTGGTGGAGAGAAACCACCGCACAAAGAAGCCGGGCGTATGATCGTGATGATCGTCGTGTCCGTCGCCGGTCTGGGCATATGCCATCGGAATCGTCCTTCGACTTCGAATTATTGCTTGAAAGCGGCGAGGCGCTGCGGCCCGTCGCCAGAGGTAGCCGCCGTTTCAAGCGGTTCGTAATTTTCCTTGCCCTTCGCCGCCCAGGCCAGGAAGCTGGCGTCGTCCATCGCGCGGATCTCGATCGGCATGTAGGCATGGCCGTTGCCGCAGAGTTCCGAGCATTGGCCGTAGAATGCGGTCCCGGCAAATTCCGGGTAGATCAGCGTCCAGGTTTCGTTCAACCGGCCCGGCACCGCATCCAGCTTCAAGCCAAGCGACGGCATGGCGAAATTGTGCAGGACGTCGCCTGCGGTCACAAGCACCTGAACCTTGGCGTCGACCGGCAGCGCCAGCGGATTATCGACCGACAGCAGCCGAAGCTGGCCGGGCTTCAAGTCGGCCGTCGGCACCATGTAGCTATCGAATGCGAAACCGCCGATTCTCTGACCCTTGTAGTCCTGCTCGGGGATCTCGTAGCGCCAATACCACTGGCGGCCGACCGCCTTGATCGTGATATCCGGGTTCTCGACCCGATCGGCGAAATACAGAAGCTTGAACGACGGGATCGCGATCAGCAGCAGGATCAGCACCGGAACCACGGTCCAGATGACTTCGATCGTGGAATTGTGCGTCGTCCGGGACGGCTTCGGGTTGGCGCGGCGGCTATACCGGACCACCACGTAAGCCAACAGCGCTGTGACGAACAGCGTGATGATGACGATGACATAGAGCAGCAGCTCGTGGAATTTGGCGATCTCCGTCATCGTCGGAGACGCCGCCCCTTGAAGGCCGAGACCCCAGTTCTTAGGTTGGCCTACATCGGCAAGCGCCGCCAAGGGCATGCCAGCCGCAAGGAGCCCGATTGCCCGGGACGCCCATTTTTTCATCACTTCTGCCTCGCTCGCATCGGTCAAGCGTCACGCCCGCCGTCGACGGTTAGCCACGATCTTGGACTAGCTACACTATCCATGCACTTCTGGGAACCTATGCGACCGGTTGTCGCTTAACTTCTGCGCAGCGCGCCCTGCCTGTATTTCCCCCGCCGCCCGACGCACTATCCTTACCCTTACGATCATTCCCGCACGCCGACTGGAGCACCGCCGCATGGACCCGATTCTGGAGACCGACCGCCTGTTTTTCGGCGAGACCGAATTAAGCCATGCCCAAGCCCGGCGGCGGCTTAGCGAAGGCCTGGCCGGCGCCGACGACGGCGAGCTTTTCCTGGAACGGCGCGTGTCGGAAATGCTGGCCTTCGACGACGGGCAATTGCGCACCGCCGCCCATTCCGTTTCCCAAGGCTTCGGCATGCGCGCGGTCTCCGGCGAATTTGCCGCATATGCCCATGGCGCCGAACTCTCGGACCGGGCGCTTGAGCGCGCGGCCGAAACCGCCAGGGAGGCCGGCAAGGGCCGGAGCGGCGTGCTCGCCGCGAGCCCGGCGCCGGCGAATCGCACGCTCTATGCCCACGACGACCCGACGGCGACGCCCGGTTTCTCCGCAAAGGTCGGCGTGCTGGAGCAGATCGACGCCTATCTCCGCGCGAAGGACCCTGCGGTCGCCCAGGTTTCGGCTTCGATTTCCGCCGAACTCCAGGCGATCCGCATCCTGCAGGCCGACGGGCGCGAAGCTTCCGATCTGCGCCCCCTCGTCCGGGTGAACGTGCAGGTTACGGTGAAGCGCGGCGACCGCATGGAGACCGGCTCCGACGGGCGGGGCGGCCGCGTGCCGCTCGCGGAATTCCTGACGGAAGCACAATGGCGCGCTTCCGCCGACGAAGCCTTGCGCCAGGCGCTGGTCCGGCTGGAGGCCGTGCCGGCCCCGGCGGGCGAAATGACCGTGGTGCTTGGCCCCGGCTGGCCGGGCGTCATGCTGCACGAGGCCGTCGGCCACGGCCTTGAAGGCGACTTCAACCGCAAGGGCTCGTCGGCGTTTTCCGGCATGATGGGCGAAATGGTGGCGGCGAAAGGCGTGACGGTCGTCGACGACGGTTCGATCGCGGACCGACGCGGTTCGCTCGCCTTCGACGACGAAGGCACGCCGACCCAGCGCAATGTCCTGATCGAGGATGGCCGTCTCGTCGGCTACATGCAGGACAGGATGAACGCCCGCCTGATGGGCGTGGCGGCGACCGGCAACGGCCGGCGCCAATCTTATGCCCATCAACCGATGCCGCGCATGACCAACACCTTCATGCTCGCCGGCGACCGGGATCCGGCGGAGATCCTCGCGTCGGTCAAGAAAGGCGTTTACGCGACGAATTTCGGCGGCGGGCAGGTCGACATCACCAGCGGCAAGTATGTCTTCGCGGCCTCCGAGGCCTACATGATCGAGAACGGCAAGATTGGCGCGCCGATCAAGGGCGCGACGCTGATCGGCGACGGCCCTGCCTCCATGCGGCAGGTCAGGATGATCGGGAACGACCTGGCGCTGGACGCCGGCATCGGCGTCTGCGGCAAGTCCGGACAGGGCGTGCCGGTCGGCGTCGGCCAGCCGACGCTGCTGATGGAAGGGGTCACGATCGGCGGCACGGCCGCCGCCTGAGCCGCGGTCAGTCAGGCGCCGCCAAGCGCATCCAGTTTTGCGCGGATGGCGCGCAGGTCCTGCCAGACCTGCCGCTTCTGAGCCGGCTGGCGCAGCAGGAAGGCCGGGTGGAACGTCGGCAGCGCCGGGCATGCCAGGCCGCCCGCCGCGCCGGCGCGGGTCCTGAAATCGAACCAGCGGCCGCGCAGCCGCGTAATGCCCTGGGTTTCGTTCAGCAAGGTCTGCGCCGCCGGGCCGCCAAGCGCCACGACCACCTTCGGGCCGACAAGCTCGATCTGCCGCATCAGGAACGGCAGGGTGGCGTTGCGCTCTTCCGGCGTCGGGGTCCGGTTGCCGGGCGGGCGCCAATAGAGCGTGTTGGCGATATAGACGTCGGACCGCACAAGGCCGATCGACGCCAGCATCCGGTCGAGCAGCTTGCCGCTCGGGCCGACGAAGGGCACGCCCTGACGGTCTTCCTCGGCGCCGGGCGCCTCCCCGACCAGCATGACCCGAGCGCCTGCCGCGCCGTCGCCGAAGACGGTATTCGTGGCGAAACGCTGCAACTGGCCGCCATCGAAGGCGTCGAGCCGGGCGCGCAAGCTCCCGAGATCGGCGCAATCGTCAAGCGCGCCGACGGACAGCGCCGGCGCGGCGGCGGCAGGGGCGGGCCGCCGCGCTGTCCGGGCGGCGCTGGCCTCGGCATTGGCGTCGGCGGCAGGCGTCGCGGCCGTGGCCGGCGCTTCAGCGAAGCGGTTCCATGGCGCCGGCCCGACCGCTTCGTCCACGCCGGCGTCCGCCTGCCAGCGCAGCATCGCGAGCAGTTCGGCGCGGGTCAAAGTCGGGGCAATGTTCGAATGCGCCATGGCGCGCTTGGAACTCCTGGCCTATCTTTCTGATTCTCGTGGGACGTTAGGCGTGTTGAGAGGATTTGCCCATATGGAACGTGAAAGCATGGAATTCGATGTCGTTATCGTGGGCGGCGGCCCGGCTGGGCTGTCAGCGGCGATCCGGCTGAAGCAGCTTGCAGCCGAGAATGACAGCGAGATCAGTGTCTGCGTCCTGGAAAAAGGCTCCGAGATCGGCGCGCACATCCTGTCCGGCGCCGTGCTCGATCCCCGCGCGCTCAACGAATTGCTGCCGGACTGGAAAGACCTCGGCGCGCCGCTGAACACGCCTGTCACGGACGACAAGTTCTATTTCCTCGACAGCAAGGGCGGCGGTTGGCGGGTGCCCAATATCGCCATGATTCCGGCGATGAAGAACCACGGGAATTTCATCGTCAGCCTGGGCAATGTCTGCCGCTGGCTGGCGGAGCAGGCGGAAGGCCTGGGCGTCGAAATCTATCCGGGCTTCGCCGCCGGCGAGATCCTGTATCACGACGACGGTTCGGTAAAAGGCGTCGCGACGGGCGACATGGGCATCGGCAAGGACGGCCAGCCCAAGGGCAATCATGAGCCGGGCATCGAGCTGCACGCCAAGTATACGTTCTTCGCGGAAGGCGTGCGCGGCCATCTCGGCAAGCGCCTGATGGAGAAATTCAACCTCCGCAAGGATGTCCAGCCGCAGACCTATGGCATCGGCATCAAGGAACTGTGGGAGGTCGAGCCGGAAAAGCACCAGCAAGGCCTGGTGATGCACACGGCAGGATATCCCATGGACCGCCGGACCTATGGCGGATCTTTCCTCTATCATCTGGAGAACAATCAGGTGGCGATCGGCTATGTCGTCGGCCTGGATTACCAGAACCCTTATCTGTCGCCCTATGACGAATTCCAGCGCTACAAGTCGCATCCGCTGATCCGGCGCACGCTGGAAGGCGGCAAGCGCATCGCCTATGGCTCCCGGGCGCTGAACGAAGGCGGCGTGCAGTCCCTGCCGAAGCTGGTCTTCCCCGGCGGCTGCCTGATCGGCTGCGACGCCGGATTCCTCAACATGCCGCGCATCAAGGGCAGCCATGCCGCCATGAAGTCCGGCATGCTCGCGGCCGAAGCCGCGTTCGCGGCCATCGCCGAGGGCCGTGAGGGCCATGATGAGTTGACAGCCTACCCGGACCGCTACCGGGCGTCCTGGCTGCATGTGGAACTCCGGCGCGCCCGCAACGTCCGTCCGGCGTTCAAGTGGGGCATGATCGCGGGCACGCTCTATGCCGGCTTCGACCAGTTGCTGCTCCGCGGCCGCGCGCCCTGGACCCTCAGCCATCACGGCACGGACCATGGCGCCTTGAAGCCGAAGACTCAGTTCAAGAGGATCGACTATCCGAAATACGATGGCGTCGTCACCTTCGATAAACCATCGTCCGTCTACCTTTCGAGCACGAACCATGAGGAAGACCAGCCGGTCCACCTCACGCTGAAGGATGCTTCGGTGCCGATCGACGTCAACCTCGCGCTCTATGACGCGCCGGAGCAGCGCTACTGCCCAGCCGGCGTCTATGAAATCGTTGAGGAAGCCGGCAAGCCGAGGCTGCAGATCAACGCCCAGAACTGCGTGCACTGCAAGACTTGCGACATCAAGGATCCGACACAGAATATCGTCTGGGTCACGCCAGAAGGCGGCGGCGGTCCCAATTACCCGAATATGTGAGCAGCCATGAACCGAGCAATGTTGCGAACCAGCGTGATCGTCCTCGCCGCCTCGACGGCCTTCGCCGCCCAGGCGGTCGAGGCGCCGCCGGACGGCTTTTCCGGCTCCTACCTCGCCGGACATATCGCCGAACGGCGGGGCGATGGGTCGGTTGCGGTTCGGGAGCTTGGCCGCGCCCTTGAGCTTGCGCCCGCGACGCCGGCGCTGCGGCGGCGGGTCGTGCGCCTGCAGATCGCCGACGGCGACTTCAAGGCGGCAGAGCCGGGCGCGGAAGCGCTGGCGTCGGCCGGCGACGACAATTTCCCGGTCGGCCTGATCCGCTTGACGTCGCGCTTCGTCGCTGGCGACTTCGCCGGCGCCGCGGCGTTGGCGGACGCCGCGCGCGAGAACGGCCTGTCCACGGTCGTGGCGCTGCTGGCGCAAGCCTGGGCCAAGGCCGGCGCGGGAGAAGTCGACGCCGGCGCCAAGCTTTTGACCGACTCCGCCAAGGACATGCAGGGCCTGAAGGTGCTGCTGGTGATGCATGCCGGCCTGATGGCCGAGCAATCCGGCCGCATCGACGTCGCGCGCTGGATGTATGAGGAAGCCATGGCGGCGGCGGCCGCCGAGGAGCGCACGCCCTCCCCGCGCCTGGTTCAGGTCGTCGCCGGCTTCTACAAGCGGAATGGCATGGCGGACCTGGCGGCGGAAACCTTCGCGAAAGCCGCGCCGGGCGCCGTGAACGCCGACGATACGGATGCAGTCGGCCTGATCGCCCGAACCCCCGCTGCAGGCCTCGCCGAGGCGTTCTACAATTTTGCCGGCAGCTTGTACTCGGACCGGCAATATCCCCAGGCCCTGATCTATGCCCAGCTCTCCGCCGTCCTTCGCGACGACGAGCCGGCGACCCTGTTCACGATCGCCCAGACCCTGGAAGCCCTTGGCGACCATGCAGGAGCGGCCAAAGCCTATGCGGCCGTGCCGACGGTCGGCGATTATGCCTGGCGCGCGCCCATGCGCGCCGCCCAGAGCCTGGATGACGCCGGCGATGTCGACCTGGCCGTGGCCGCGCTGGAAGCCGTCGTGGCCGCGGCCCCCGATGAGGCGGAGCCGGCGATCCAGCTTGGCCACATGCTCCGCGGCGCCATGCGCTTTCCTGAAGCCGTCGCGGCCTACAACAAGGCGATAACCCGCAAGGGCGGGCTTGGGCCCGACGACGGCTGGCTGCGCTATGCCCGCGGCGTCGCGCTGGAGCGGTCCGGCGACTGGGCGGGCGCGGAACAGGATTTCCTGGCCGCCCTCGAGACCCTGGGCGATGAGCCGCTGGTGCTGAACTATCTCGGCTACACCTGGGTCGACCGGGGCGAGCATCTTGAGCGAGCCCGCGGCATGGTCGCGCGCGCCGTCGAACTCCGCCCGGAGGACGGCTTTATCCGCGACAGCCTGGGCTGGGCGCAATATCGCTCGGGCGATTATGTCGAGGCGGCCGCGACCCTGGAGAAAGCCGTAGCGCTGCAGCCGCTCGACCCCGTCATCAACGAACATCTGGGCGACGCCTACTGGCAAGTCGGCCGCACCCGCGAAGCTCGGTTCCAATGGCGCCGGGCGCTGTCGTTCAAGCCAGAGGAAAAACTGATCCCGGTCATCGAGGAAAAGCTGAAATGCGGCCTCGATGGTTGCCCGGAAGCTTCGGCGCCGCAAAGCCCAGCCGCGAAACCGGATGGCAAGGGCGGCTGAGGCCGGGCCCTGGCGCCTGACCAGGGCGCAGGCCAAGATCAATCTCGGCCTGCGGGTCGTCGGCAGGCGGGCCGACGGTTACCACCTGCTCGACAGCCTCGTCGCGTTCGCCGACATCGGCGACCATATCGCGCTCCGGCCGGGACGGACGACGAAGCTTCAGGTTTCCGGGCCGTTCGGGCCTGCGCTCGCAGGGACCGCGACGCCCGATAATCTCGTCGTTCAGGCGGCGGAGCGGTTCATCGGCCGCTTCGGCGGGACGGCCGTCGACATTCGCCTCTGGAAGCGCCTGCCCGTCGCTTCCGGCATCGGCGGCGGATCGGCGGACGCCGCGGCCGTGCTCCGCCTGATGGCGGCGCTGGCGGGCATGCCCGAGGACGATCCCGACCTTGCCGCCCTGGCGCTGACGCTCGGCGCCGATGTGCCGATGTGCCTCGGCGGCGCTCCGGCCCGCGTCGGCGGCATTGGCGAAACGTTGGGACCTGCCCCCCATCTCCCGCCGCTCCCGGCCGTGCTGGCCAATTGCGGCGCGCCTGTAGCGACGCCAGCCGTCTTCCAGGCGCGTCGGGGGAAGTTCTCCGAACCCGCAGCTCTGGCCAAGCGCTATGACACGCCGGCAGCGCTGGCGGTCGACCTCCGGATTTTCGGCAATGACCTGACTGCGGCCGCGACGACCGTCGCCCCCGGCATCGTATGCACGCTGGAAGCGCTGGCGCCCGGCGCGCTCTTCGCCGGCATGAGCGGCTCGGGCGCCACCTGTTTCGCCCTGCACCCGACGGCCGAGGCCGCGCGCCTGGCGGCGAAGGCCCTCCGGCGGGCGCGTCCTGGATGGTGGGTCCAGCCCGCCTGCCTGAACCGGGTCTGACTGGCAGCCGAGGCGCGCGCGGCTTCAGCGGCCGGCCGCTTCGGTCCCGTCATCCGGTTTCGGCTTGGCGGGCGCCCTATCCGCCCTCGTGATCGCCAGTCGCCCGGCGGGCGCGTTCCCGTTCTTGTCCTCGCCGAAATAGATCGTCCGATGCGGGAACGGGATTTCGATGCCGCGCTCGTCGAAGATGCGCTTCAGGATCGCGTTATAGGCGCGGCCGATCGGGAATTGCTTGCCGGCGACGCACTTGATGCGCGACCGCAGCACCACTGCATTGTCGCCGAACTGGACGACGCCGAACCACATCATGTCCTCCAGGATATCCGGCGCCCATTCCGGTTGGGCGCGCAGTTCCTCGAAGGCGTCGAACATGGCCTGCTTGGCCTCGTCGATATTCTCCCGGTAGGCGATGCCCATATCGCAGACATACTGGCCGAAGCCCCGGTTGAAGTTCGTCACCTGATCGACCGACGAAAACGGGATGATGTGGAAGGCCCCATGCAGGTCGCGCAGACTGACCGAGCGGATCGTCAGCCGCTCCACCGTGCCAGTCGTGCCGCCAGTCGTCACGATATCGCCGACATTCATGGCATTTTCGAACTGGATGAAGATGCCGGTGATGATGTCCTGCACCAGCTTCTGCGCCCCGAAGCCGATCGCGAGGCCGATGACGCCGGCGGACGCGATCAAGGGCGCGATATCGACCCCCAGTTCCGACAGCACGAACATCAACGTGATCGCGATCATGGCGATGGTGAGCGCATTCCGCGCCAGGGCGAGCAAGGTCTGTTCCCGCGTCGACGGAACGCTGCCGAAATCCGGGTTGAGCCGATAGTCGATCCAGGAGGAGACCGCCAGCCAGACCAGGATCGCCCCGGCAAGCAACAGGGCGACGCTGATCAGCCGCCCGGTCACCGTGACGCCGACCTGGCTCTCCAGCCAGGACCGCATGTCGATCGCGCCGATCGTATGCAGCGCGAACAGCAGCACGCAGGTCAGGATCAGCAGGCGGATGCCGGAAAGGGCCAGAGGCGCCAACCGGTTGAGGCGGGTCTCGAGCGCGGGCAGGCGCCGGGCGACGTTTTCGGGCAGATGCACGCCGCGCTGGATCGAGCGGGAAATGCCGGTCACGACGATCGAGCCGAAGACGATCGCCCCGACGATCTGAAGCGACGCGCCGAGCACCGGCAGCAGGACCCCATCCGGCCGGGCGGCGACAATCGACAGCAATGCGAGGAGATATAGCAGGACCGGCACATGCCAGTAGCGGCCCATGGTTTGATACAGACCGGCGCCCTGGGCCATGTTCCTGTCTTCCAGCAACCAGCGCGAGACCGACTTCCGACTGGACAGGACCAGCGCCGCGAGGGTCAGCACGGCGAGCATCGAGATGACGACGTCGACCGACTGTCCGGCCGACCAGGAGACGTGCTGGGCGACAATCGGCACGACCAGCAACTGGCCATAGCCCAGGAGGCTGACGACGACGCTGAGCCAGATGTTCAGGATCTTGGCTGCGCGATCGGGGATGGCGATCGGCCGGAGCGCCGTCGTCGTCGGCGACAGCACCAGGCGCAACCCCACCTTGACGCACTCGACGACCAGGAACGCATTCAGATAGAGCGTCTGGCGAATGCCGATCTGGCCGAATTCGCCGATCGCGGCGACCGCCAGCAGATAGCCGAGCGCCCAGGCGCCCAGCACCACAAGCACATCCGCCGAAAACGACGCCAGGACGAGAACGCTCGTGCGCAACAGGCCGACCGCCTCTGCCCGGGCGCCCATGCGCCGGTCGAATCGCTTGCCGACCGTTCGGAGAACGAAGAACGCGCTGACGGTGATGGCGATAATCAACGCCAGCTCCAGCAGCGCCTCATAGAGAACCGCAACCTCCGCGCCGGAGAAATTGGCGAAAACCGCGGGCGCGCTGGCGAGGCCGCGTAGAAATTGGGTCACGCCGCCGGCGATCCCTTCCGCCGCGCCCTGGGTCGCCTCGGCAATCCGGCGGCCGAAGGATACCGGCGCCGTTTCGGCGTCCGGCGCCCGCGGCCCATCTTCGGCTTCCGCCGCCGGCGCGCCTGCCCGTTCCAACTCCCGGATCAAGGCTTCGCGGACGATTGGGTCCTTCAGGGCCTCCGCCAGGGCCTGGGCCTGCTCTGCGGCGGTCGGCGTCGCAGCTGAGGCGGCGGCGGCGTCTGGGGCTGGGGCTGGGGCCTGGGCGGACGCGACGGTCGGCGCTATCGCCGTCAAACCGGCGAGCAGCAGCAGGCAAAGCGCAAAAAACCAGGTGCGCACGGGCGATGTCTCTCCGTTGCGGGCGTCGAACAGGGGTGAGGATTAGGACGCCGACGCCCGAGGCGCAAGGTTTGCGGCCCGAATGGGCGCAGCTTCGGTTGCGTCCGGGCCTTCGCGTCTCTATATCGGAAGGTCTGTCTCAACGCCTGAGACGGCGAACAGTTTTCGGGAGAGCGAACGGTGAATTTTTTCCCCCCTGCCTACGCGCAGGGCTTCGGCGGCGGCGGCGACGGCATTACGGCGTTCCTGCCATTTGTTCTGATTTTCGTCGTCTTCTATTTCCTGTTGATCCGGCCGCAGCAAAAGCGGGCGAAGCAACATCGCGAGATGGTGCAGCAATTGCGCCGCGGCGACCGGGTCGTGACCGCCGGCGGCATTGTCGGCAAGGTCTCGAAGGCGCCGGAAGACGGCGAAGTCGAGGTCGAGATCGCCGAGAATGTCCGGGTGAAGGTCGTCCGCGAGACCATTACCCAGGTCGTGACCAAGTCCGCGCCTCCGGGCGGCGCGCCGCCCCCTGCCGCGAACGAAGACGGCAAAAGCGGCGGCCTTCTCGGCGGGCTCTTCAAGCGCTGATCGGGCGCCTATCTGAAAGCGGGCGGGCGTATGCTCTATATCGAAAAATGGAAGATCGTGCTGATCGCGCTGCTTTGCGCGCTCGGCATCGCCTATAGCGCGCCGAATTTCTGGCGGAGCGCGACGGCGGAGGTCGATCCCAGCGTGCCATCCTGGCTGCCGTACAAGACGGTCAGCCTGGGGCTGGACCTCCAGGGCGGCTCGCATCTTCTGCTTGAAGTCGATATCGACGAGGGCGTCCGCGCCCGCGCCGCCGCTTTCGAGGATTCGATCCGCAGCGCCCTCCGCGGCAGCGAGATCCGGCGGTCGGCGCCGGAGCGCCTCGGCGCATCGGTCAAGTTCCGCACGCTGGACCCGGCCGATGCCGAACGCGCGGCCGACCTGATCCAGGATACCGATCCATCCGCCCGCATTACGGTCGGCGATAACGGCGACATCGTCGTCGGGTTCGCGGAAAGCGATGAAGAGGCGCTGCGCCGCTCAATCCTGACCCAGACGATCGAAATCGTCCGGCGCCGGATCGACTCCCTTGGCACCAAGGAGCCGATCATTCAGCGGCAGGGCGACAACCGGGTGGTCGTTCAGGTCCCGGGCTTCGACGATCCCGAGCGGCTGAAGGAAATTCTCGGCACGACGGCCCAACTGGCGTTCCGCCTTGTCGATGCGTCGGCCGATACGTCGACCTTCGTGCCGCGGCCAGGCTTCGAGATCCTCGAGGCCGCCAACGAGCGGCCGGGCCAGACCCAGCGATATGTGGTGCGGACGTCGCCGCGCGTCGCGGGTGACCTTCTGGTCGACGCGCAGCCGTCCTTCCAGGATAGCCGTCCGGTCGTCTCGTTCCGCTTCAATGCGACCGGCGCCCGGCAGTTCTTCGACCTGACGGGCAAGCATATCGGCGAGCCGCTCGCCATCGTGCTCGATAACAAGGTGATCAGCGCGCCGACCATCCAGGCCGCGATCGGCGCGAACGGCATCATCACCGGCCAGTTCAGCGTCGCGGAAACCCAGACGCTTTCCCTGCTCCTGCGCTCCGGCGCGCTGCCGGCGCCGATTGAGGTGATCCAGGAATCGAGCGTCGGCCCGGGCCTCGGCAAGGATTCAGTCGAAGCCGGCAAGATCGCCTGCATTGTCGCCTTCGTCGGCGTCGCCGTGTTCATGTCGCTGTCCTATGGTCTCTTCGGCGTCTTCGCCGGCCTCGCGCTTTTCCTGAACGGCGCCATGATCATCGGCATCCTCTCGGCGCTCCAGGCGACGCTGACCCTGCCCGGCATCGCCGGCATCGTCCTGACCATCGGCATGGCGGTCGACGCCAATGTCCTGATCTTCGAGCGCATCCGGGAGGAACTCGCGTCCGGGCAGTCCACCGTGGCGGCGATCGATGCCGGCTACCGACGCGCGCTATCCTCGATCATCGACAGCCAGGTCACGACGCTGATCGCGGCGGTCATTCTCTTCGCCATGGGAACCGGGCCGATCCGCGGATTTTCCGTCACCCTGACCGTCGGCATCATCACCTCGCTGTTTACGGCGATCTGGGTGACGCGCCTGATGGTGGTGACATGGCTGCGCGCCGGCAACCGCCGCAAAACCGTTTCGATCTAAGGGAGAAAAGACCATGGCTTTGATCCCGTTTCGCTTTTTCTCCGCGCGCCCGACTTTCAAGATCGTTGAAGCCCGGCGCTTCGCCTACGCCTTTTCGCTTTTGGGCGTCGTCGGCGCGATCGTCGTGACGCTGATGCTGGGCCTCAATCTCGGCATCGATTTCCGGGGCGGCGCGCTTCTGGAGGCGCGGTTCCAGCAGCCGCCGGCGGTCGCCGACCTCCGGACCAAGGTCGCCGGCCTCGGCCTCGGCGAAGTCACCATCCAGGAATTCGGCGAACCGACCGATATCCTGATCCGCATTCAGAAGCAGGCCGGGGAGTCGGAAGACCAGACCGCCGCCATCAACGCCGTCAAGGCCGTGCTGGGCGAGGGCGTCGAGTTCCGGCGCACGGAATTCATCGGTCCGACCGTCGGCGAGGAGTTGAAGGAAGTCGGGATCATCGCCGTGGTGCTCGCGATGCTGGGCATCGTCGCCTACATCTGGTTCCGGTTCGAGTGGCAGTTCGGGATCGCGGGCCTTGTCGCCCTGCTGCATGACGTGATCATGACGATCGGGCTCTTCGCCGTCACGGGCTGGGAGTTCAATCTGGCGACCGTCGCCGCCTTGCTGACCATCGCCGGCTATTCGATCAACGACACCGTCGTCATCTTCGACCGGGTGCGCGAGAACCTGCGGCGCTACAAGCAGGAGCCGATCGCCGCCCTCTTGAACCGCAGCGTCAATGAAACCCTGTCCCGCACCGTGATGACCAGCTTGACGACGGTGCTGGCCCTCGTGGCGCTCGCGCTGTTCGGCGGCGAGGTGATCCGCAATTTCACCTACGCGCTTATCTGGGGCATTGCCGTCGGCACCTATTCGACGATCTTCGTCGCGACCTGTCTGCTGCTCCACATGCGCGACGTGCGGTATACGCGCCCGGCGCCCAACCCCGGCGCCGAGGCCATCACAGAGGCCGGCCGCGACTGATGGCGGACATCTCGCCTGTCATCCCGGCGGGCCGTAAGGTCATCGAGACTTATGGCGAGATGCGCTTCCACATCTCCGGCGTGCGCTATACCGGCCCGGTGATCGTGCTGCCGGATCGGGTGCTGCCCTGGGCGCCGACGACCTGGGCCGAAGTCGATTTCGCCAGCTTCGACGCGCTGTGCCAGGACAATCTGGCCGATGTGCTGCTGCTCGGCTGCGGCCCCCGGGCGGTGCTTCCGCCGCGCACGCTCCGCGATGCGCTCCGCGCCAAAGGCCTTGTCGTAGAGCCTATGGACACCGGGGCTGCTTGCCGGACATATAATGTGCTGATGGCGGAAGATCGCAGGGTCGCCGCCGCGCTGATCCCTGTGGCTTGAACCCCTATCCAGAGTTCCAATTTCATGTCGTCTTTCGATTGGTCCAGCGTCTATGCCGGCCGCGCCCAGCGCATGGGCGCTTCCGAAATCCGCGAACTGCTGAAGCTGCTTGAGCAGCCGGACATCATTTCCTTCGCCGGCGGCATTCCGGACCCGGATCTGTTTCCGATCGAGGCCTTCCAGCATGCCTATGGGGCGGCGCTCGGGACCGACCTCTCCGCCAAGCAGGCGCTGCAATATTCCGTCAGCGACGGCTCGCCGGAGCTGCGGAGCTGGATTGCGGATTACATGGGCCGGCTCGGCGTCCCGTGCGCGCCGAAGCATATCCTGATCACCAACGGCTCCCAGCAAGGGCTGGAGTTCCTGGGCCGTCTGTTCCTGTCGCCGGGCGACCCGGCGCTGGTGGCCTGGCCTACATATCTGGGCGCATTGCAGGCGTTCAACGCCTATGAGCCGACCTACGTGCGCCTCGATCCGCGAGGCAATGCGCCGGCGCCGGCCCTGCCGGACAGCGGCGGCCGCGCCAAGTTCGCCTATATTGTGCCGGATTTCGCCAACCCGACCGGCGAGACCCTGACGCTCGCCGAACGCCGGGCGGTGCTGGCGCGCGCCGAAGCCGCCGGCGCGGCCGTGATCGAAGACGCGGCCTATTCCGAACTGCGCTACGAGGGCGAGCCCTTGCCGTCGCTCCTGGCGCTCGACGCCGCTGCGAAGGGCGGGATCGACAATTCCCGCGTTATTTTCTGCGGCACCTTTTCCAAGACCTTGTCGCCGGGCCTCCGCGTCGGCTGGGTCTGCGCCTCCGCCACGCTGATCGAGAAGCTGGTGCTGGTGAAGCAGGCCTCCGACCTGCATTCCGCCACCTTGAACCAGATGGCGATCGCCAGGGTGGCGGTCGCCGTGTTCGACGATCAGGTGAAGAAAGTGCGCGCCGCCTACCGCGCCCGCCGGGATGCAATGCTGGACGCGCTTGGCCGGCATATGCCGAAGGGATTTCGCTGGAGCCGGCCCGAGGGCGGGATGTTCGTCTGGGTCGAAGGTCCGCCGGGCCTTGACGGCCGCGCGCTCCTGGAACGGGCGGTCAAGCGGGAGCGGGTGGCGTTCGTGCCGGGTCAGGCGTTCTTCGCCGACGGTTCCGGCAGCGAAACCATGCGCCTCAGCTTCTCCCTCGCCGAACCGGACGAGATCGAGGAAGGCGTCGCCCGCCTCGCGCGCGCCATCGCCGGATAAAGGCATCTTCCAAAGCGGCGGTTTGTCGCGCTAGGTTGTCGGCTGCGAGTTTTCAAAACGGTCGGGGACCTGGGCTTCATGCATATCGGCGCGCACATCTTCTTCACCGACTATTCGATCTCGCCCCAGGAGCTTGGCCCAGCCCTGGAGGAGCGCGGCTTCGAATCGCTGTGGCTGCCGGAACACAGCCACATCCCGCTGCCGCGCGTTTCGGCCTGGCCGGGCGGCGGCGACCTGCCGAAGAAATACTATGACGTGATGGACCCGTTCGTGACGCTCGGCGTTCTGGCCGGCGTCACCACGACCCTGAAACTCGGCACCGGCATCTGCCTCGTGGTGCAGCGCGATCCGATCCAGACAGCGAAGGAAGTCGCCACCATCGACCGGCTATCGAATGGCCGCTTTCTCTTCGGCGTCGGCGCCGGGTGGAACGAGGAAGAAATGGCGGACCATGGGACGGAGCCGAAAAGCCGCTTCCGCCTGATGCGCGAGCGGGTCGAGGCGATGAAGGCGATCTGGACCCAGTCCAAGCCGCAATATGAGGGCGAGTTCGTCAAGTTTGGCGAGATGATGACCTGGCCGAAGCCCGTCCAGACGCCGCATCCGCCCGTGATCGTCGGCGGCGCCTTCCCCTTCGGCGCCCGCCGCGCCATTCGCTTCGGCGACGGCTGGATCCCGCTCGGCGGCGGCCGGGGCGTCGATATCGCGGGGCAGATTCCGCATTTCCGCCAGATGGCGGCCGAGGCCGGGCGCAATCCCGATGACATCGAAGTCAGCGTCTTCGCGGCTCGGCCGAAGCCCGAGGAACTGACGCCCCTGAAGAACGCCGGGGTCGCTAGGGTCACGTTCGACCTGCCCTCAGCCCCGCGCGACGAAATCCTGCCGCTGCTCGACAAGCTCGCGAAGTTGATCTGAAGGACCCCGCCACTATGCGCATTTGTGTCGACGCGGAGAAATGCGAAGGCCACAACCGCTGCTTCGCGCTGGCGCCGGAATTGTTCGAGGTCGACGATCTTGGCCTGGCCAAGGCCCTGAACGACGGTCGGGTGCCGCCTGGCCTGGAAGACAAAGCCGATCTGGCGATCGCCAATTGTCCTGAATTTGCGATCCGGATCGTTGAGGAGGATTGACGCGATGACGGAACGCGACCCCCGCGACATGCGCCCCCGCGAAGGCTGCCCGGTCCAGGATTGGGCGACCGATTTCGACGTGATGGACCCAGACTATATCAAGGACCCGGCGCCCGTATGGCGCGACCTCAGGGAGCGCTGCCCGATCGCGCACACGACCCGCTGGGGCGGCGCCTGGCTGCCGACGACCTATGCGGACGTGCGCGACATGGCCCGCGCCGCGCCGACCCTCTCCAACCGCTCGCCGGGCGTCATTCCGCCAGCGCCGGAGCTGCGGGAAATGCTGATCGCGGAGGTGAAGGAATTTGGCTCAGAACTGCCGCCGATCTCATCCGACGCGCCGGAGCACAAGCCCTTCAAGCAACTGATCCTGCCGCTCTTTTCGCCCCATGCGGTCGAGCGCTACCGGCCCTTTACCGAGCAATTGGCGAACGACCTGATCGACCGCTTCATCGCGACAGGCAAGGCCGACGCCGCCGTCGACTATGCCCAGCAGATCCCGCCCCGGGTGATCGCCCATATCATCGGCATCGACCCCGCCCGCGCCGACGAGTTCGTCGAATGGGTGCGCGGCGTGCTGGAAGAAGGCCAGACCAACCCCGAAGCTCGCATGGCCAACCGGCGGCACATCCGGGATTTCTTCCAGGCGATGATCGACGAGCGGCGCGACGGCCTGCGGGACGACGCGATCTCGGCCCTGATGACTGCCGAGGTCGAGGGCAAACGCCTGAGCGACTACACCATCGTCGGCGTCTGCTACCTGCTGCTGGTCGCCGGCATCGACACGACCTGGAGTTCGATCGGCGCCGCCCTCTGGCATTTCGGCATGACGGAGAGCGACCGCAAGCGCATGTATGCCGAGCCCGACCTTTACCCGACCGCGATCGAGGAGCTGCTGCGGTTCTATTCGCCGGTCGTGATGGCCCGGCGCGTGCTGGAGCCGGTCGCCTTCGGCGCGGCCGAAATGGCGCCCGGCGAAAAGGTCATCATGAATTTCCCGGCCGCCAATCGCGACCCTGCCGTGTTCGAGCAGCCGGACGAAGTGGTCCTCGACCGGACCCATAACCGCCACATCGCCTTCGGCGTCGGCATCCATCGCTGCGCCGGATCGAACCTGGCGCGGATGGAGATGGACGTGGCGCTGCGCGTCTGGTTCCAGCGCATCGGCGACTTCGCTGTCAGCGATCCGGACGCCGTGCGCTGGGCGGGCGGCCAGGTGCGCGGCCCCCGCATCGTGCCGATGCGCGTGACGGCCGCCTGACCGGCGCGCCGTCGGTCAGTCCCGCCCGAAAATCGCGCGGTTGTCCCGGCCGAGCGACGGCGGCGATTTCCGCATCGGCGGGCGTTCGCCGTCCAGGCTGAGCGGCAGCCCGATCGAGCGGACGCTTGGATCGTCGGGTGCCTGTTGCGCGAGGCCGAGCGCGGCCGTCTGCGGGCAATCCGCCACTTCTTCGACGCTCCGGATCGGGCAGGCCGGCACGCCGACGGCATCGAATGTTTGCACCCAGTTCATGACATCGTCCCGCGCCAGTTCCGCCTCGATCAACGGCACGAGTTCATGGCGCGCCGCGACCCGGTCGGCATTCCGCAGATATTTCGGGTCCGTGATCCATTCCGGCCGGCCCAGCGCCTCGGCCGTCTTGGCGAACAGCACGTCGTTGGCGGCGCCGATCATCATGTGCCCGTCGCGCGCCCGGAAGGCCTGATATGGGGTGATATAGGCATTGCCGGAGCCTTGCTTGCCCTCATTGCGGCCTGTCGCGAAATAGGTGCCGAGATGCAGCGCGATCCAGGCGACGCCCGTCTCATAGAGCGAGAGGTCGATCACGCCGCCCTCGCCGGTCCGCGAGCGCTCCAGCAATGCTGCCTGCACCGAAAGCGCCGCCCACATGCCGGTGCCGATATCGTTGATCGAGGCGCCGGCGCGCATCGGCGGCCCGCCCGGCTCGCCCTGCACGCTCATCAGGCCGGCATAGCCTTGCATCAGCACGTCGTAGCCCGGCTTGCCCGCCATCGGGCCGACAGCGCCATAGGCCCCGATATTGCAATAGACCAGGGCTGGCTTGACGGCGCGCAGGGTCCTGGCGTCCAGGCCGAACCGCTCGACGACGCCGGGCCGCAGGTTCTGGATGACCACGTCCGCCTCGTCCAGGATCAGCGCTTTCAGACCGGCCAGCTCGACCGGGTCCTGAAAATCGACCGTGACCCCGGCCTTGGAGCGGTTCAGCGAGCGATAGACCGTCGAGATGCCGTCGACCACCGGCGGCCAGTGGCGGGCGGCGTCGCCCTTGCCGGGGTCCTCGACCTTGATGACCTTGGCGCCGAGCTCGGCCAGGATCTGCCCGCCGACCGGCCCGGCGACATTGTGCCCAAGCTCGACGACGACGAAGCCCTGCAGCGGCGAAGTGGATGTCATGGCGGCGCGGTCCTTTTCCAGAATTCACTCGGAACGCTAGCCGACATCGCCGGTCTTGGAAATCCAGGCGGCGGTCGCCGCGTCAGGCCAGCCCTTCGGCCTTGAGCGCCGCCTGCACCGCCGGCCGCTCCGCCATCATCGCCAGATGTCGCGCGACCTTCGGGAATTGCGCAACCGCCACGCCGTCACCCTCCAGCCAGCGCGCCACGGTGTAGAGATAGGCGTCGGCGACCGAGTAGGCCGCGCCCATCGCATAGGGGCCGACGAAGGCATGGTCCTCGATATAGGCGAAGACGGCGGCCATCGTTTCCGGCACCTTGCGCTGCATATCCGCGATCGCTTCCGGCGTATCGGCCCAGCGCTTGCCCCGGCCCTTGTGGGCATGGGCGACATGCGCGGTCGAGGCCAGATAGCTGTTGAACGCCTGGAGCCGCGCGAAAGCGAACGGATCGTCCATCGCGGCCAATTCGGCGGCCGGATGGGTCTGGGCGATATAGACCAGCATGGCGGGCGTTTCCGTCAGGATGCCCTCCGGGGTCGCGAGCGCAGGCACGCGGCCCTTCGGATTGACCTTCAGGAACGCCGGGCTTTGCTGCTGGTTCTGGCCGAAGTCGACCCGATGGCCGCGATACTCGGCCCCCGCTTCCTCAAGCGCGATGTGCGAGGCGAGCGCGCAACTGCCGGGGGAGAAATAAAAATCAAGCATGACGGTCCCGTCCCCTCAATCCCATCGAACTGGCGGATCAGGCCGCCTTCAAGGTCGACACATCGACGCCCGCGGCTTCAAGCCGTTGCCGGGCGGCGAGGCTGACGTCGGCCTCGAACAGGCCGATATTGCGCAGGATGATCGCCTCGCTCGTCAGGTCCGGGCGGCCCTGCTCGATCAGGAGCGCGAAGCCTTCGGTCTCCGGCTTGCCGGGCGCGAATTCTTCAAGCGCCTTCTGCGCGCCGAGCTTCTCCACCTTCTGCCGGGTCCGCGTCATCGGCACGGACTTGCCGCGCGCCAGGCGCAGGACATGTTCGAAGGCGTTGATCATGCGCCAGTATTCCCGGTCGAGCGGGTCCAGGCCGGATGTCGGCATTAAATTGACCAAACGGTCGAACGCGGCCTCATAGACATCCGTTTCGCCAAGACGCTCGGCGTTTTCCATCAGTCTGCGCAGCTTGGATGAATCTCTGGTCTCGGCGATCAACGCCAGAATGCGGGTTTGATTGATGCTCAAGTAACTGGTCCTTCTGCCAAACGTTCTTCCGCCATGACGTCGGCTATTTCACTGGTAGGGCGGTCTTCCTGTTCGGCGCGACTAAAGATGTCTCTGAGAGTCGCGCCTATGCGATGCACGGCGACCAACGCGCCCGCCCGATCATAACCGCCCGTTCGACGATCTTCATGGGCGATATTGATGATGCCGCCAGCATTTATAGCATAGTCTGGCGCATAGAGGATATCGCGGCCTTTAAGGGCTTGCCCATGCTCCGCCCGCGCCAGTTGATTATTGGCCGACCCGGCGACGATCGCGCAACGCAAGCTGGGGATCGTCGCGTCATTCAATATGGCGCCAAGCGCGCAGGGCGCGAACACGTCCGCCTCTGCCGCGACAATCGCATCAACGGGGACAGGGACAGCGCCCAATTCCCTGACGGCCGCGTCGACCGCGTCCTGGCGAATATCGGCGACAACGAGCCGCGCGCCCGCCGCGTGCGCCTGCTCCGCGAGCGACCGGCCGACGGCGCCGAGGCCCTGGATCGCGACCGTCAAGCCCCCCACGCTTTCCGCGCCAAGCCGGTGGCGCACGGCCGCCTCGATCCCGGCGAACACCCCAAGCGCCGTCATCGGCGAGGGATCGCCCGAGGTTTCCGGCAGCCCCGCCACATGGGGCGTCGCCTCCGCCACCAGCCGCAGATCCTCCGGCTTCACGCCGATATCCTCGGCCGTGATATAGCGCCCGCCCAGCCGGTCGATGGCTTTGCCGAGCGCGCGCAGCAGGTCCGGCGTCTTCACCTCCGCCGCGCCGCCCAGCACGACGCATTTGCCGCCGCCCAGCGGCAATTGCGCCAGCGCCGACTTGTAGGTCATGCCGCGCGACAGGCGGAGCGCGTCGGCGATCGCCGCGTCTTCGGTCGGATAGGCCCAGAACCGGCAACCGCCGAGCGACGGCCCGCGCCGGGTGCTGTGGATCGCGATGATGGCCTTCAGCCCCGAGGCCGGCTCGCTGACGAAGACGATCTGTTCGTGGCCGCGGAAATCGGGCGCGGAGAAAACGCTCACACCGCGCTCGCCGGTTTGAACCAGGGCGTCGCCGCATCCCGCCGGGCGTCCGCCGCGTCGATCTTCGCTTGCTGGGCGAGCGTGAAGCCGATGTCGTCCAGGCCCTCCAGCAGGCAATGCTTGTGGAAGGCGGATATCTCGAAGCGATGCACGGACCCGTCCGGCCCCGTCACGGTCTGGGCCTTGAGGTCGATGGCGATCTCGCCGCCCTGGCGCTCCGCCAGCGCTTGCCGCAAGCCCGCGCAGGCGGCCGCGTCCAGGCGGATCGGCAGGAAACCGTTCTTCATGGCGTTCGAATAGAAGATATCGCCGAAGCTTGGCGCGATGACGGCGCGGAAGCCGCTGTCGACCAGCACATAGACCGCCGCCTCGCGGCTGGAGCCGCAGCCGAAATTCCGGTCCGCCACCAGCACTTCCGCCGTGTCCCAGGGCGCGCGGTTCAGGATGAAATCGGGGTCCTGTTCGCCCGCGGCCGTGCGGCGGACGTCATGGAACAGATATTCGGGATATCGGGCGTCGCGCGGCCGTTTCAGGAACCGAGCAGGGATCAGTTGATCTGTATCGACATTGGCGATGTCCAGGGGCGCTGCGGCGAAGCTTCCGGTTTCAAATGCGCGCATCGGCATGGGGGCGAGCCTGCTTTCTGATCGTGACTGCCCGATCAAACCGCGTCCGCGCCGCCCCGTCCACCCCCGATCATCCCCGACCGCCCGCCTCATCCCGTGCAGGACGCGCCGCCGAGCACGCAGAACCGGGCGCAATGGGGATGGTTCAAGGCGACCGGCCGCGCGGCCTCGGCAAGCGTCGCGCCAAGGTCGAAGGCCGGGTCATAGGGAATGAGCGTGCAGGCGACGACCGAAGCCCGGTCCCGGCCCTTGTGCTTCACGACCATGCGCTGGGACGCGCACATGACGGAGGACGGCGCGATATCCAGGATGCCCCAGCAGGCGGTCGTGATCTCCGGCACGTCGACGGCCGCGTCCATTTCCGGGAACAGCACGAGTTCGGCCGGATTCTCTGCATCGATGGCGAGATCGAGCTGCTTGAACAGCCCGCCGAAGCCCGCCCGCGCCTCGGCTTCGGCCTCGTCCCAGCAGAGGCGGCCCGCCACATGCAGGCCGCAGCCCGTCGCCGCCAGTTGCCGCAGGCCCCGGATGGCCGGCGCCCAGGTATTCGCCCCGCGCACGGCCTGGTGCAGCTCGCTGGTATAATGGTCGAGGCTGACGCGGAGCGTCATCTGCCCCGGATAGGCGTCGATCAGGCCCCGAAGCGCTTCGAAGTGCCGCTGCATCGGCCGCATGGCGTTGGTCAGCACGAGACACTTGAAGCCCCGGTCCAGAATCAGCGCCAGCATCGCCAGAATATCCGGGTTCATGAACGGCTCGCCGCCGGTCAAACCGATCTCCGTGACCGGCAGTCCGTCCGCCCGGATTTCATCCAGCTTCATCCGGACATCGGCGAGCGGCAGATATTCCAACTGGTCGTTGGTCGGGCTGCTGTCGATATAGCAGTTGGCGCAGGCGATATTGCAGAGGGTTCCGGTATTGAACCAGAGGGTCGTCAGCCCATCGAGCGGCACGACGGCGCGCGCGCTGCCGTCCGCCGTGACGGCCGGGTCCTTGAACTTCGCGGGATCGATGGGCAGCGTCGGGCGCGCGGGCGGAAAGGAGTCAGGCATGGCGATCGAAAGCCTCACGGGCGGCGGGGAAAAACGATGCTGCCGCCGTTCTACCAAGCCCCGGCCCAATCCCAAAATGACAGTCTGGTGAGGTGGAGGGGGCGGGGCGCCTGAGAAGGCTGGACGCCCCGCCAGCCCATGGGATACAACAGCGTCCGCGCGGGTATGATGTAATGGTAGCCTGTCAGCTTCCCAAGCTGAACGCGAGAGTTCGATTCTCTCTACCCGCTCCAAATCCCCCCTCACCCCACCGGGTTCAAACACCAGCGCGCCACGGCGGCGTGGGTTCCGAACCAGACCTTGTGGTGGCCTCTGATGTATTCGGCCAGTTGGTCCAGCATCGCCATGCGCGAGCGGTGGCCGATGATGTGGGGGTGCATGGTCAGTTGGAACAAGCCGCCTTCCCGGTAGGCCGCGTCGAACTCCGCCTTGAAGATTTCGAGCGCGCCGCCGGGGGGCGTGTGCGGGCGGGACTGGCGGCGGAAGTCGAAGGAGAAATAGGGCATGTCGTCCCGGATCCATTCGACCGGGATTTCGACGATGCCGGTCGGCTCGCCGTCCTCGACCAGCTCATAGGGCTCGTCGTCGGCCATCAGGGACGAGTCGTAGAGCAAGCCCATCTCCCGCGTGATCGCGAGGGTGACGGGGCTGAAATCCCAGCTTGGCGTACGGATGCCGACCGGGCGGACGCCGCATACCTGTTCCAGGGTATCGGCGGCGCGCATCTGGATTTCGCGTTCGTCCCTGGGCGGCAGGGTCGAGTTCATTTCGTGGATCCACGAATGAATGCCGATCTCGTGGCCTGCATCGATAATCCGCCGCTGCTCGTCCGGATGCAGCAGGGCGGTGACGCCGGGCACATAGAAACTGGCGGGAATGTCGTGCCGCTTCAGGAAGTCCAGAATGCGCGGGATGCCCTTGCGGGCGCCATACTGATTGGCGGAAAGCGTGCCCGGCGAGTCCGAGCCCCAGCGCAGCGTCGTCGTCTCGTGATCGCTGTCGAAGGAAAGCGCCACCGCGACGCGGGCGCCGCCGGGCCAGGCGGCGGGCGCCAGGCTGCGGCCCGCCCGGACTTTCTCGACGATCGGCCGCCACGTGCTTTCCGGCCACTGCCAGGGCTCCAACTCCGCCATGTTCGCGCTCCCTCTATCCCGAATTATTGACCGACGGCGATATCGAGCCACCGGAACGGCGTCGTCGTCGCCCGGTCGCCCGGACGCAGCACGACGGTCGTGGTCTCCGACTCGACGACGGCCGGGCCGTCGATCTGCTGGCCGGGGGCGAGCGCGTCGAAATCGTAGACCGGCGCATCGACCGGAGCGCCGTTCATGAAGATCGACCGCGACCCGCGCGCCGGCGCCGGGTCGCCCGCCGGCGCCGAGGGCTCCTGCGGCAGTTCCGGCAGGATGCCGATGGCGGCGGCGCGGGCGTTGACCAGCACCGGCCCCTGATCCGGCAGGCAATAGGTGAAAAGCTCCTCATGCCGGGCATGGAAGCGCGCCGCCAACTGGTCCATCAGGTCGGCCGCGTGGAAATCCAGGCCGGTCAGGTTGACGTCGATCTCGAAGATCTGCTCGCCGTAGCGCATGTCGGCGGAGGGGCGCACCTCGACGGCGCCGGTAAAACCGGCCTTGGCGAGCCTGGCCCGCGCCAGCGCGTCCAGGTCCGCGAAGAGCGCGCGCAAGGCCCCGGCGTCGAGCGCGCCCGCATCGCCGATATGGCTGCGGGACGCTTCGAACCGGAGGTCCGTCGCGAGCATGCCCCAGGCCGACAGCACCGAGGCGACGCGCGGCGCGAACACCCGACGCACCTCCAGCCCCCGCGCGATTTCCGTGATGTGGACGCCGGCGGCGCCGCCGAAGGAGAGGAGCGCGAACCTGCGCGGATCGACGCCGCGCCGGACGGAGACCAGGCGCACGCCTTCCGCCATCGTCGTGTTGATGACCCGATGCACGCCTTCGGCCGCCGTCATCCGGTCGACGCCAAGCGTCGACGCGAGGCCGTCGATGGCGCGCTCGGCCGCCGCCTTGTCCAGTTTCACGGCGCCGCCGAGGAAGTTCTCCGCATCCAGCAAGCCTAAGACGACGCTGGCGTCGGTCACTGTCGGCTCCGTGCCGCCCCGTCCGTAGCAGGCGGGACCCGGCTGGGCGCCGGCGCTTTCCGGGCCGACATGCAGGACGCCGCCCGGATCGACCCGCGCGATCGAGCCGCCGCCGGACGCGATCGAGACGATATCGAGCGACGGCAACGCCACCCGCTCGCCCGCGACGCCGCGGTCCGATGAGAGCGCGGCCTCGCCGCCGGAGATCAGGGAGATGTCGGTCGAGGTGCCGCCCATGTCGAACGGGATGAGGTCCGGCGCGCCCAGGAGCGCCGCCGAACGCCGTGCGCCCGCGACGCCGCCGGCCGGGCCGGACAGCACCGTTCCAGCCGCGAGCCTGACCGTATCCCGGACCGGCGCGACGCCGCCGTGGGACAGGATGATCAGGACCGGCCCGCTATAGCCGGCATCCTGGAGGCGCGTCTCCAGATTGGAGAGATAGCGGCCGACCGCCGGGCCGACATAGGCGTTGACCGCGGTCGTCGAGACCCGCTCGAATTCCTTGATCTGCGGCAGCACGTCCGACGAAATCGTCACATAGGCGTTCGGCAGGGCGGCCGTGACGGCGGCGGCGCTGGCGCGCTCGTGGACCGGGTCCTTGTAGGCATGCAGGTAGCAGATCGCGACCGAATCGACGCCTTCCGCCCGCAGCGTCTGGATCGCCGCGTCGAGGGAGCCTTGATCCAGCGCGATCTCGATCGCGCCATCCGGCCGCATCCGTTCCTTGACGCCGAGCCGCCGCCGGCGCGGGATCAGGGGCGGCGTCGGCGGCATGCGGAGATTGTAGCGGTCGGGCTTCAGGCCCTCGCGCATCTCCAGGACATCCCGGTGGCCTTCGGTCGTCAGCAGGCCGACCTTGGCGCCCTTGCGCTCCAGCAGCGCGTTGGTCGCGACCGTCGCGCCATGGACGATCCGCTCCGTCTGGCCGAACAGGCCAGGAAGATCGAGGCCGAGCCGTTCCGCCAGTCGCGCCAGCCCGTCCATCACGCCGATGGACTGATCCTCGGGCGTCGACGCCGCCTTGGCGAGCGTCACGGCGCCCTTGGGGTCAACCGCGACGAGGTCCGTGAACGTCCCGCCGACGTCTATGCCGATCTTGAACATCAGGCTTTCCCCCCGGCGACGACGAAACCGTCGGCGCGGTCGGCCGCATGGGCCGCCGCCGTGCGCTTTGCCGGGTCGCCCCAGCCGCCGCCGCCGCCTGAATGGACGATGAAGACATCGCCCGGCGCGACCGGCAGGCCCGTCGCCTTGCTTGGCAACTTGATCTCCCGCCCATCGGCGCTTTGCTGGCGATAATCGTGCGGCGCGCCATCGGCGCCGCCAAGGATGCCGCGCGCGCCGTGGCGCAGGCCGTCGCCGGCGGTGTTGGCGACGGCGGGCTTTTCCGTCTCGACCACCATTTCCATATCCACCCCCGCGCCGCCGCGATATTGGCCGTCGCCGCCGGAATCCGGGCGGAATTCATGGCGGCGGAAATGCAGCGGGAAGCGCGCTTCCGCGACCTCGACGCTGCCGAACTTCAAGCCGCCCGCCGAATGCCATTCGCCGGAATTGTGCCAGCCGTCGCCGCCCGGCGACGCCCCGCCGCCAGGGCGGGCATGGAACATGTGCCAGATGAAGGTCTTGCCGTTGCGCGGGTCCTCGCCCTTGATCGCGATCCGCAAGCGTCGGCCCCATCCGCCCATCGCCTTGTCCGGGCACGCGCCGGCGAGCGCCACGATGATCGCCTCGATGATTTCGTTGGAGCAATGGCTGGTGCACATCGTGACCGGCAGGCCGTCGTTCGCCCAGACGATGGTGCCGCGCTTCGCCTTGACAGTGAGCGGCCGGAAGGCGCCGGCGTTCTTCGGGATCGAGGGATCGATCAGATAGGCCAGCGTCTGCGCGCAGGCCGAGCGCATGTTGGCGAAGGAGGAATTCACGAACGCCGTGCTCTCGGGGTCGGACGCCGTCAGATCGACCTCGACGTCGGAGCCTTTGACCGTGACGGTCGCGCGGATCGTGATGTCGTGGCGGCCGTGGCCGTCGTCATCGAGCGCCGCTTCGCCGTGGTAGACGCCGTCCTTCCAGGTCTCGATCTCGGCGCGGGCCTGACGCTCGGCGCCGTCGAGGATCTGCCGGCAGGCCTGGAGGGTCACTTCGGCCCCGAAGCTTGCGACCAGCGCTTCCAGCCGGCGCTCGCCGAGCTTGACCGAGCCGATCTGCGCCGCGAGATCGCCCTTGAAATCGCGGGGATGGCGGACGTTCGCCGCCAGCATGTCGAGCAGGTCCCGCTTCGGCTTGCCCTTGTCCCAGAGGCGAAGCGGCGGGATGCGCAGCCCCTCATGGAAGATTTCCGTGGCCGACGGGTTATAGGCGCCGTGGGTCGATCCGCCGATGTCGCTGTGATGGGCGCGGTTGATCGTCCAGAACGCGACCTCGCCTTCGACGAATACCGGCGCGAACACCGTCACATCCGGCAGGTGGCTGCCGAAGCCGAGATAGGGATCGTTGACCAGGAACAGATCGCCCGGATGCACGTCGTCGCCGAAGTAGTCCGACACCGCCTTGGCAGCCCAGGGCATGGCGCCGACATGGACGGGAATATGCTCCGCCTGAGCCGCCAACTGGCAATCCCGGTCGACGATGGCGGCTGAAAAATCCCGGCTGGAATTCAGGATCTGGGAATAGGAGGTGCGCAGCATCGCCTCGCCCATTTCCTCGACGATGGCGGTCAGCCGGTGCTGGATGACGGACGTGGTGATCGGATCGACGACGAGGGTCATGGCGGCTCCAACAGGTGGGATGCGCAAGCTTAGTATGACGACGGCGAAACTCGCTAGGCCGGTCGTTCGCCCGCGAGAAAAGCCGTGATGCGCTTGCGGGTTTCCGGCGCGGTCAGGCCGATGGAGATGCTATCGACGGCGCTGATCATCGCGGCGCGGATGCTGGCGTCCTCCGCATGGACGATAAACTCCTTGGTGCGGCGGATCGCGTCGGCGCTGCCTTTCAGGATGTCGGCGACCGTCGCTTCAACCGACGCTTCGAGCGCGTCCGGCGGAACGGCGCGGGTGATGATGTTGAGATGGGCCGCCTCGGCGCCGTCGATCCGGCGGCCGGTCAGGATCAGCTCCAGCGCGGATTTCCGGGGCACGCCCCGCATCAGGGCCATGACGATGGGCGACGGCACAATGCCATGCCGGACTTCGGGATAGGCCATCAGGGCGGTCGTCTCGGCGACGGCGATATCGCACCAACTGGCGAGCGTCGCGCCGGCGCCGAAGGCATAGCGCTGGATCATCGCGATCGTCGGGACCGGGCAGAGATGCAGGGCTTCGTTCAGGAGACGGAGCTTGTGATACGTGTCCGCGATTGTGCCGATATCGGCGTCGAGCAAGGCCGCCAGATCGCGCAATTCCCGCCCGGCGCAGAAAATGCCGCCCTTGCCGCGGATCACGATGGCCCGGCAGCCGCGATCCGCGCCCGCATCCCGGATCGCGGCCGCGAGCGCGTCGATCAGCACATTGTTGAGGGTGTTGCGGTGCGCCTGATTGTCGATCCAAAGCGTCTCGACGCCGCGGTCGTCGCGTTCGCGGTGAATTGCGCCTGCCATGCTGCTTGCTCCATTGGGTCCGGTTGCCGAGCAGCATAGCCCCTGCGTCGCCGGTGACGAGCGGCAATTGCGTTCAGGCGCCGGCCGGTACACTCTCCCGCTCCCCGCAAAGTTCGAGCCGCCGCCGATGTCTCCTTCCCTATTCGCCTCGTCCGAGCCGGACGGCGCCTATGCCTGGATGCGCCTGTGGGCCGCCCTTGCGCTGATGACGCTCGGCGGGTTCGGCATGTTCGCCTGCACGGTCGCGCTGTTGCCGGTCGCGACGGAATTCGGCCTGAGCCGCGGCGAGGCCTCATTGCCCTACACGCTCTTCACCATCGGCTTCGGCGCGGGCGGCATCGCCTATGGCTGGGCGACCGCCCGGTTCGGCACGGCGCGGACGATTTTTATCGCCAGCCTGATCTATGGCGCCGGCTTCATCATGGCCTCAATGGCGGGATCGTTCTGGGTCTACGCCCTGGCGTTCGGCCTGCCGATCGGCTTGCTCGGCGCGGCCGCGACATTCTCGCCGCTGGTCGCCGACGCCTCGCTCTGGTTCGAGAAGCGGCGCGGCTTCGCCATCGGCATCGTGATCTCGGGCAATTATGTCGCCGGCGCGATCTGGCCGCCGATCGTCCAGGCGCTGATCGACGCTGTCGGCTGGCGGGACGCGCTGTTCCTGATCGGCTGCTTCTGCCTGACCGCCATGCCGCCCCTGACGCTGATGCTGCGAAGGCCGGCGCTGGCGCTTTCGATCGAGTCCCAGGCGCGGACGGTTCCGGCGCCGAAGCGGCCGTTCGGCCTGCACCGGGAAACCGTGCAGGGCGCGCTTTGCTGCGCCGGCGTCGCCTGCTGCGTCGCGATGGCGATGCCCCAGGTCCACATCGTGGCCTATTGCTCGGACCTTGGCCTCGGCGCTGTCCACGGCGCCAACATGCTGGCGCTGATGATGGCCGCGGGCGTCGCCAGCCGCCTGCTCTCGGGCTGGATCTCAGACAAGATCGGCGGCTTCCGCACGCTGATCCTGGGATCGTTCCTGCAGATGCTGGCGCTGATGCTGTTCCTGCCGTTCGACGACCTCTATCCGCTCTACGTGGTGTCGTTCCTGTTCGGGTTGAGCCAGGGCGGCATCGTGCCCTCCTATGCCATGATCGTGCGCGGCGCCTTCCCGGCGAAGGATGCGGGCTGGCGCATCGGCACGGTCATGAGCTTCACGCTGTTCGGCATGGCGTTCGGCGGCTGGCTTTCGGGCGCAATCCACGACTGGACCGGCAGCTATGAGGCCGCCGTGCTGAACGGCATCGGCTGGAACGTCCTGAACCTCGCCATCGCGGTCTGGCTGTTCCTGCGGGCAAAGCGCTATCTTGGCGCGCCGCCCGCCGCCGCCGCCGCCCCTGCCTGAAGGATATCGGAATGATCAAGCGCATCTCCCTGCTGACCCGGAAACCGCACCTGACCCACGAGGAATTCGTGAAGCACTGGCGCGAAATCCACGGCCCGCTCGCCATCGGCGTGCCGGGCCTCCGCCGCTATGTACAGAGCCATATCCAGTCCGAGTCCGAACGCTCCGACATCCAGACGACCGACATCCAGGTCGATGGCATCGCGGAGCTCTGGTACGATGACGAGGCGAGCATGGCGAAAGCCAGCGCCTCGCCGGAAGCGCAGCGCCTGTTCGCCGACGGCGCGCTGATCATCGGCCAGATCAAGACCTTCGTGATCAAGGAAGAAGTGATTATCGACGACGCCTGAGGAGACGCTCGATGCCCGACGCCAGCGGCCCCAAGACGGGCCATGCCTTCGCCGAGATGGTCGACGACCGCGCCAGCGACGGCGCCTTCCGGATCGACCGGCGCATGTATGACGACCCGGCCGTCTATGCAGCGGAGATGGAGCGCATCTTCGAGACGACCTGGCTCTATGTCGCCCACGAGAGCCAGATCGCGAAGCCCGGCGATTACCTCTGGACCGAGATCGGCCGCCAGCCGGTCATCATCAACCGGCTGGACGATGGCCGCGTCGCCGGCGTCATCAATGCCTGCTCCCATCGCGGCGCGCTTCTGACCGCGAGCCGCCAGGGCAACGCCCGCATTCTGGTCTGCCGCTATCACGGCTGGACCTTCAAGTCCGACGGCCAGTGCGTCCGCATCAAGGACGAGGCGATCGGCTTTCCGAACGGCGTCGACAAGGCCTGCTACAACCTGACCGCAATTCCCCATGTCGAGAGCTACAAGGGCTTCGTCTTCGCCAGCCTGAACCCGGACGCCCCGCCGCTGTCCGAGCATCTGGGCGACGCCAGGCCGTTCATCGACATGCTGGCGGACCAGTCGCCTGAGGGCATGGAAGTGCTGCCGGGCTCGGCCGCCTATATCGTCGACTGCAACTGGAAGCTCCAGGTCGAGAACGGCGTCGACGGCTATCATGTCGGCGTCGTCCACCGCAATTTCGCGCAGACGGTGCGCCGCCGGAACGAGCTTTCCGGCGCTTCCGGCATGAAGCTGACCGAGAACGCCCGCTTCGACGACGGCGCGGTCGAAACCGCCTGCTACGACCTTGGCAACGGCCACAACGTGATCTGGTCCGACCGGGGCGCGCCCGAGGCGGCGCCGCTTTATGAGGCCAAGGACCGGCTGCTGCCCATCGTCGGCCAGGACAAATGGAACTGGATGGTCGGGCGCGGCCGCAACCTGCTGCTCTATCCGAACCTGTTTTTGATGGATCAATCCTCGACCCAGATCCGGATCATCCGCCCGCTCGGCCCCGACCGCACCGAAATCCGCGTCTATTGCATCGCGCCCAGGGGCGAGAGCCGGCAGGCGCGGACCGCCCGCCTGAATAAATTCCGGGACTTCTTCCTGACGAGCGGCCTCGCCACGCCGGACGATTCCGTGGCGCTCGAGGATACGCAGGCCGGCGTCGGCGGCCGCCTCGCCCGCTGGTCGCCGTTCGACCGCGGCATGGCGACGGCGGCGTCCGGCCCCGACCCCCATGCCCGGACGATCGACATCAGCCCCGTCGGCCGCAATACGCCCTGGGACCTGGAGACGATCTTCCTTGGCCAGTATCGCCGCTGGCGCGACCTGATGGCGGCCCGGCCATGAACGCTCTTGCAAGCTCGGTCACCGACGCCGACCTGAAACTGCAACACGAGGTCGAGCGGCTGATCTACCAGGACGCCTATCTGCTCGACATGCGCCGCTTTGAGGACTGGCTCGCCCTGTTCCGGGACGACGCCGAATTCGCGATCCCCGCCTGGATCGACGAGACGACGCTCGCGACCGACCCGACCCAGGAGCTTTACCTGATCCACTTTCCCGACAAGACCGGCCTCGACGACCGCGTCTACCGGATCAATACCCGCGACAGCTATGCCTCGACGCCGATGCCGCGGAGCGCCCACGTCATCGGCAATGTGCTGATCCTCAATGCCGCCGGCCCGCGCATCGAGGCGACCTGCAGTTGGACCGTCCATCAATACGCTGACCGCAAGGGGCCGCGCAGCCATGGCGGGCGTTATGACTACACGCTGATCCGCGAGCCCGACGGGACGCTGAAGATCGGCCGGAAGCACATCACGTTCCTGAACGACCGGGTCGATATCCCGCTCGACATCTACAACGTCTGAGGAGACGCCGGCCCATGCGCGCGCTCGCGAAACTCGCCAAAGCCGAAGCCAGTGTGGGCATGATCGATGCGCCGAAGCCGTCGGCCGGGCCGGGCGAAGTCCTGATCCGCGTCGCGGCCGCGGGCATCTGCGGCACCGACATGGCGATCTACAACTGGACGCCCCGGATGCGGCCGCGCGTCGCCCCGCCCCGGATCCTGGGGCATGAGGCGACCGGCCGGATCGAGGAGCTCGGCGCCGGCGTGTCCGGCCTCGCGGTCGGCGACCGGGTCAGCCTGGAATCCCACATCTTCTGCGGCCAGTGCCGGTATTGCCGCCGGGGCGACGCCCATCTTTGCGCCAGCCTGGCCTATCCCGGCATTTCCATCGACGGCGGGTTCGCGGATTGGGTCACGGTCCCGGCCCAGATCGCCCGGCCGGTGCCGGACCGGCTGGACGACCGGACCGCCGCCATGATCGAGCCTTTCGGCATCGCGGTGCATGCCTGCATGGCCCAGCGCGGCGTCGCCGGCAAGACCGTGCTGATCAACGGCTGCGGCCCCATCGGCCTGATGACCGTCGCCGCCGCCCGGGCGCTCGGCGCCCGGCGCATCCTGGCGGCGGACCCGAACCCGCTCCGCCTGAAGCTGGCGGGCCAGATGGGCGCGGACGCGACCGTCGATCCCGCCAATGCGGACGTGGTCGCCGCCGCGAAAGCCCTGGGCGACGGCTTCGGCGTCGATGTCGCCATCGAATATTCCGGCGTCGCGGCGGGGCTGGACGCCGTCCTGGCCTCGGCCGACCGGATGGCCGACATCCGCCTCGTCGCCGGCCCGAACGCGCCCCATGCGCTCGACGTCAACGCGCTGCTGCGCACGGGCGTCTCGATCTATGGCATCCATGGCCGGCGGCTCTGGCAGGACTGGGACCTGGCGGTCGAGCTTTTGGCCGACAAGCGCGTCGATATCGCGATGCTGGCGGACCCGATCCTGCCGCTCGACCGCGCGGTGGAGGGCTTCGAGGCCATCGTCGCCGGCCGCGCCCTGAAGCCGATCCTGCTGACCGCCTGAAACCAATATCGAAGCCGATCGTCCGATCCGCCTTGCGGCGCGGCCGCCTGGACGCGCCTCGATCTGAACGGGAGCCGCCCCCTTGGAATTCCTGGACCTGGCGTTCGCCGTAAAACTGGCGGCGACGGCGGCCGTCGTGCTGCTGGCGACGCTGATCGCCGAGCGGGCGGGCGCCTTCATCGGCGCGATGATCGCGGCGCTGCCGATTTCCGCCGGTCCCGCCTTTCTGTTTCTCGCCATGGAGCATGGCCCGGCGTTCCTGGCAAAAAGCGCGCTGATGGCGCTCGCCCTGAACGCCGCCGTCGCGCCCTTTCTGCTGGTCGCGGCGCTCGTCGTCCGCCGGCACGGCATCCTTGCGGCGATCGCGGCGGCGTTTCCGGTCTGGCTTGGGGCGGCGGCGCTGTTCCTCTATCTCGACATCGGCCTCGCCGCGGCGCTTCTGGCGAACGTCCTGGCCTATGGCGTTTGCCTGCCGCTTTCAGCGCCGCTTCGGGCGGGCGGGGCGGCGATCCGGCGCCGGCGCGGCCTCTTCGATATCGCGCTTCGGGTGGCGGCGGTCGTCGCCGTGATCGCGGCGGCGCTGACCGCCGGGCGCCTGCTTGGCCCGACCGTGGCCGGGGTCGCGGCCGTCATCCCCGTCATCTGGCTCAGCATGTCGGTCGTGGTCTATGCCCGGTCCGGCGGCGGCGCCTGTTCGGCGATCCTGGCGAACGGCATCCCGGGGATGATCGGCTTCGTGCTGGCGTTGACGGCCTTGACCGTCCTCCCCCCGCTGCACGGCTCGGGCCTGGCGCTCGGCTCGGCCCTGGCGCTTTGCGTCGGCTGGAACCTCGGTCTGACGGTCCTCCGCGCCGCCCGCGGCCGCCGCCGCCTTGCCTGACGCCCTGCCCCATGCGCGCCCTTCATGGACAGGCGCGCCCCGACCGCGCGATACTCAAGCCGGAACTGCTTAACGGAGCGCGCCATGGCGGATGCGGCATCGATTTTCAGCGCGGCGGGCGACGGCCTGATCGCGGTCGTCAAGCGGGATTGCCCGACCTGCGATCTGGTCGGCCCGGTCCTCGCGGGCTTGCAGGCGAGCGGCGCCGTCACGGTCTACAGCCAGGACGACCCGACCTTCCCGGAAGCGGTCAAGGCCGTCCGCGACGACCGCGACCTCGACGCCTCCTACCGCCTCAACGTCGAAATCGTGCCGACGCTGGTTCGGGTCGAAGGCGGGCGGGAAGTCGACCGGACATATGGCTGGGACCGGGCGGAATGGGCGCGCGTCGCGGGCCAGCCCGTCGGCCTCGACCTGCCGCCGACCCGGCCCGGCTGCGGCGCCGCCAATGTCGAACCGGCGGCCAACCGACTGCTCAGGATCCGCTATGGCGAGACCGGGCTCAATGCCCGGCGCATCGATCTCGGCAGCGCCGAGGACCCGATCGAAGCGGCGTTCGAGCGCGGCTGGTCCGACGGCCTGCCTGTCACCCCGCCGACGGAAGCCCGCGTGCTCGCCATGCTGGAAGGAACGTCCAGGGCGGCGGACGAGATCGTCGGCATCGTGCCCCCGAACCTCGATCCCTGCTCGGTCGAGAAAGCCGCGATCAATGCGGTCATGGCCGGGTGCAAGCCTGAGTATTTCCCGGTCGTGCTGGCGGCGCTCGAAGCAGTGCTCGATCCGGCCTTCAACATCCACGGCGTGCTTGCGACGACGATGTATGTCGGGCCGGTGCTGATCGTGAACGGCCCGATCGCCCAGCGCATCGGCATGAACGGCAAGCACAATGCGCTCGGCCAGGGCAACCGCGCCAACCTGACCATTGGTCGTGCGGTGCAGTTGATCGTGCGCAATGTCGGCGGCGGCAAGCCGGGCGGCATCGACCGCGCGGCGCTCGGCAATCCGGGCAAGCTCTCCTATTGCTTCTGCGAAGACGAAGCCGGCTCCATCTGGACGCCGCTCGCGACCGATTTCGGCTTCAAGGCGGGCGACAATGTCGTGACGGCTTTCGCCGGTTACGGCCTGCAGGGCGTCGTCGATCAGAAAAGCCGCGAGCCGGAAAGCCTCGCCCGGTCGATGGCGGCAAGCTTGAAGGCGATCAACAATGTCAAAGCCTGGCCCGCCGCCGACGCGATCCTCGTCGTTTGCCCGGAACATGAACGCACCTTCAAGGCGGCCGGGTGGTCGAAGGCCGATCTCCTGGCGCGCCTGACCGCGTTGACCACCGGCCCGGCCGATCCCCTGATCCAGGGCGAAGACGGCATCGCCGAGGGCCTGGGCGTCGGCATGCGCGGCAAGACCGTGAAGAAATTCCGGGACGGCGGCCTGATGCTGGTCCGCGCAGGCGGCGGCGCCGGCATGTTCTCCGGCATCATCGCCGGCTGGTCGGCTTCCGGCGACCGCGGCAGCGTGCCGGTGGCGAAACCGATCCGGGGTTAGATCAATAAGATAGATCAGGGCGCGGAGCTTTTCCGCGGCCTGCTCGATCCAAAATTATGGGTAAAGCGTTGGCGGAACGCTGGCCAAGGCGCTACAAGCGGCCCAGCAACTGGCGCGCCTAGATCAAACCAACCTTAGGCGGAATCGTCTAAAGTTGGATAATTAGATCGATATCAATAAGATAGAGCATGGTCGAAAGGACATTCGATGGGGCTCAAGCATTCGCTCATCGGCCAATTCCCTTGGCTGCTTGACCGCGTGAACTACGTCGAGCAACTGGCGAAGTTGCTGCCGCATTTCGCGAGCAAGCGGAACCCCTGGAAGATTCCGATCACGTCGCGCGATCTCTACGATGCGATCGACGCCAAGGAACAGCGCGACTACTACAACGATCGCAAGCGTTTGTGCCGGTCCGGCGGGCGCAATATCTGGGCGACGGAACGCGAAGCCCGCATGAAGTATCTGGAGCCGATCGTCCGCGAGATTGACGGTCTGCTCGCCGTGCAAGACCGCGTCTCGATCCTGGAGGTCGGCTGCGGCAATTGCATCAATCTGATCGAACTAACCGAGCGGTATGGCGACCGGATCGTCCTGAAGGGTATCGATATTTCTTCCGGGCGGCTCAATGTCGCGCGAGACTACTTCGGCGACCGTCTGGTCGGCATCGAAACCTGGGTCGAATCCATCACCGACCCGACGCCCGACGCGCAAAAAGCCCAATATGACCTTGTGTTCAGCATGCATTGCCTTGAGCAAATCCCATACGCTGCGGTGCAGGCCGTGGCCGGGCTTTGGGACCGCGCGATCAGCCGGGTCGTGATGATCGAACCCGTCTGGGAATATGCGCGCGGCGCGCAACGCCTGAAGTTGGTGCGCGACGACTATATCCGCACGCTCCTGCCTGCCGTGCGCTATTTGGGCTATCCGATCCAGCATGAAGGGCCGCTGGGATTCGAGTCTTCCCAGAAAAATCAGTCCTCGCTGATCATTCTCACAAAAACTGACACACGCGGCGAATAGACGTTTTAACCTTGGCGCCCTGATTTAAAGCGCCAATGCCGCGATTGAAGCGGCCCCGGTTCAGGCTTGATAACCCATGCGCGCTACACAGGGCTGCATCGCGGCCGCGATTATTCTGGCCTCGGCTTGTTTCGGCGCGCCCGCTGCGGCGCAGGCGCCGAACGGACGCCCGGCGCCGACCCTGGTCGGCGACGCCGTCCGCGAGGAAATCGCGAGCGACATGACGGCGATCGTCGGGCGTTTCGTCTCCCTGCGCGGCGGTCCGATCGCGGCCAGGGTCGCGGGCGCCGTCGACAAGGTCTTCTTCGAGATCGGCGACCGGGTCGAGGCCGGCCAGCCGCTGATCCGGATGGCGCTCGACCGGCTGGAGGCCGAACAGGCGCGGCAGAATGCCTTCGTCGCCCTGGCGGCCGCCCGCATCCAGAGCGCCAAGGCCTCGCTCCGGCTGGCCCAGCAGGCGGCGACGCGGCTCGCGCGGCTCAAGAGTTCGCCCGCCTATAGCGAAGCTTTGCTGTCGGACAAACAACGGGAAGCCGAGCGCGCGGCGGCGGACGTGAAGGTCGCGGAGGCCGACCACGATCGCGCCCGCGCCGACTTGCGGCTGGCGAACGTGGCGCTGGCCTATGCGGAGGTGCGCGCGCCCTATGGCGGCGTCGTCGCCGAGCGTCATGTCGATGTCGGCGGCTTCGTCGCCCTCGGCGAGCCTGTGGCGACGCTGGTCGGCGACCGCGCCCTTGAAATCGAGGCCGAGGCCCCGACCGACCGCATGGGCGGCGTGCAGCCGGGCGCGCTTGCAGAAGTGCGCTACGGCGATGCGACCTTCACGGCGCCGGTGCGCGCCGTGCTGCCGCGGGAAACCGGCGTCTCCCGCACCCGCGCCGTGCGCTTCGGGCCGCTGCCGCAAGAGTTGCAGGCCATCGCCATCACCAATGCCGCCGTCGCCGTCGCGATCCCTGCGACCGCGCCGCGCCCGGTCGTGACCGTGCACAAGGACGCCATCATCCGGGAGGGCGCCGGCACGAATGTCATCGTCGCGAACCCTGGCGCAGAGGCCGGCCTCTTCATGCCGGAAACGCGCTGGGTCGTCGTCGGCGAAGCGATCGGCGGGCGCTTCATCGTGCTGGACGGCCTCAAACCCGGCGAGATCGTCGTCGTCCGCGGCAATGAAAGCGTCGATACGACCAAACCGATCAAGCTTGAAGGGCAGCCCGACACGAAGGCGGCGAAGCCATGAACCTGATCCGCGCCGCCATCGACCGCCCGGTCGCGACGGTTTCGGCCGTCCTGTTGATCGTGTTGTTCGGCGCGCTGGCGCTGACCACAATCCCGATTCAGTTGATCCCCGAGGTCAACAAGCCTCAGGTCACGATCAACACGGCCTGGCCCGGCGCCGCGCCGCTGGAAATCGAACGCGAGATCGTCAATCGCCAGGAGGAGGTGCTGAAAGGCGTCGAAGGCCTGGAGAACATGGAAAGCGATTCCCGCGCCGGCTCCGGCGAAGTGCGGCTGACCTTCGCCGTCGGGACCAACATGGACAAATCGCTGCTGCTGGTGGCGAACCGCCTCGACCGGGTCAGCGGCTATCCGGACGAGGCCGACGAGCCGACCCTGAAAACTGCCGGCGCGGACGACAATCCCATCGCCTGGTTCTCGGTCCAGCGGCTGCCCGGCAACGTCAAGCCGATCCACACATACCGGGACTTCATCGAGGACACGGTGCAGGATCGCTTTGAGCGCGTTCCCGGCGTCGCGCTGACGAACCTCTATGGCGGCGGCAAGCGGGAACTGCAGGTCATCATCAACCCCGCGAAGCTCGCCCAATACCGGCTGACGATCAACGATGTCGTCAACACGCTCCGCGCCGAGCACGCGTCCTTCTCCGCCGGCGAACTGGACGAGGGCAAGCGCAGCTACGTGACCCGGATGGAAGGCGAGCTCAACGACCCGGAAGCGGTCGAGACCGTCGTGCTCCGCTCCAATGTCGATCCCGTCACCGGCGCCGTCGCCCGCGTGACCGTCCGCGACATCGGCCGCGTCGAGTTCGACTATTCGGACCCGACAGCTTACATCCGCCGGAACGGCGCGCCGGGCCTCGCGGTCACCACCGTCCGGGAAACCGGCGCCAACGTCATCGTCGTCATGGAGGCCCTGCGCGAGGCTGTCGTCGAACTCAACCGGGACGTCCTGAACCCCCGCGGCCTCGTGCTCGAACAGGTCTATGACGAGACCGTCTACATCAAGTCCGCGATCAGTCTGGTGCAGTCGAACATCATCGTCGGCGGCGTCCTCGCGTCGATCATGCTGCTGCTGTTCCTCCGATCCTGGCGGCCGACGGTCATTGTCGCGATCGCGATCCCGGTATCCGTCATCGGGTCGTTCGTCGCCATGGCGGCGCTTGGGCGGTCGATCAACGTCATCTCGCTCGCGGGCATCGCCTTCGCAGTCGGCATGGTCGTCGATGCGGCGATCGTCGTGCTGGAGAACATCTACCGCTACCGCGAACGCGGGATGAGCCCTGGCCGGGCGGCCTATGAGGGCGCCAAACAGGTTTGGGGCGCGATTTTCGTCTCCGCGCTGACGACGGTCGTCGTCTTTATCCCGGTCCTGGTGACGGACCTGGAGGTCGGCCAGTTGTTCCGGGATATCGCGGTCGCGATCTCGGTCTCCGTGCTGCTGTCGCTGCTGGTCGCGATCACGGTGATCCCAGCCCTCAGCAAGCGCTTGCTGACCCGGTCGGTCGGCGCCGAGGCCAAGGTCGTCCGGATTCCGCCGCTCGACGCTTTCGGCCGGGGCTTCGCGGCCGTGTTCGTCGGCCTCGCCCGCCGCACGGTCGCGAACCGCGCCTTCGCGCTGATCTGGGTCGGCGCGATCACGGCGGTCGCGCTGATCGGCACCGTGTTGTTCCTGCCCCGGCTCGACTACCTGCCCGAAGGCAACAAGAACCTCATTATCGGCATCATCACGCCGCCGGCCGGATATAATCTGGCGACGACGACCGAAATCGCGCTGCAGTTCGAAAGCGCGACCCGGCCGCGCTGGGCGTCGGTCACCGGCCCGGAGCCCAGCGCCGACGGCCTGCCCAAGATGGAGGACTTCTACTTCGTCGCCTTCGGCGAGCGCATCTTCGTGATCGCGCGCTCGACCGACCCCGCCAGGGTCAAGGCCTTGCTCGGCCCCCTGTTCCAGGAAGTCGGCAATCACCCGGATATCCGCGGCTTCTTCCTGCTCTCCAGCGTCTTCGGGCGCGGCATCGGCGGCTCGCGCGCCATCGACATCGACGTGACGGCCATCAACCTGGAAGACGCCGTCGCGGTCGCGAAGCGCGTCGACCAGGGGTTGAAGCAGATCTTCATGCAATCGAACGCGGGCCATCAGGTCCGGGTGCAGCCCAGCCTGGAGTTGGGCGCGCCGGAAGTGCGCGTATACCCGGACCGCATCCGCCTCGCCGACAATGGCGTCAGCGCCCGGGAGCTTGGGCTGACCCTCGACGCCTATAACGACGGCATGCGCGTCGTCGAAACCACCATCGGCTCCGAACGCCTGAACATGATGATCAAGGGCGAGGTCGGCGTCGTGCAATCGACCCAGGATATCGCCAACCTGCCGATCGTCTCCGAAAGCGGCGTGATCGTGCCGGTCTCCAGCCTGTCAGACGTGACCGTGACCACCGGGCCCATCCAGATCCGCCACAAGGAACGCCAACGCGCGATCACCGTCAGCTTCATTCCGGGCGCCCAATTGCCGCTCGAGGAAGCGATGGCCATCGTCCAGGCGGATGTGCTGGCGCCGATCATCGCGGAAGGCATGCCGGCCGGCGTGCAATTCCGCCTCGCCGGCACGGCGGACGAGCTCGGCAAGACCAAGCGGGAGCTGTCCTACGACCTCCTGATCGCGCTCGTCATCGTCTTCCTGGTGATGGCCGTGCAGTTCGAAAGCTTCATCTATCCGCTGATCATCCTGTTCTCAGTGCCGCTCGCGACCGCCGGCGCCGTGCTCGCCCTGGCGGTCTTGAACATCTGGGTGCTGCAGACCCTCGACATGCTGACCGTGCTGGGCTTCGTCATCCTGATCGGCGTCGTCGTCAACAACGCCATCCTGCTGGTCGACCAGACCCTGCAGCATATCCGGCTGGAGGGCATGGCGCCCGGCGACGCCATCGTCGAGGCGACCCGGAACCGCATTCGCCCGATCTTCATGTCGACCCTGACCAGCGTGATCGGCATGATGCCCCTGGTGCTGGCGCCGGGCGCCAGCTCCGAGCTTTATCGCGGCCTCGGCGCGGTGGTGATCGGCGGGCTCGCGCTATCCTCGGTCCTGACGCTGGCGATCGTGCCGCCGCTGCTCGGCCTCGTGGTCGCGCCGCTGGAGCTTCGGGCGCAGCGCGCGCGCAAGCTTGCGGCCGCCAATGACGGCGACCCAGCCGACCTGAAAGCCGCGGCGGAGTAACGGCCCCATGCGCGACGCCGATTTCCTGATCGTCGGCGGCGGCATCGCCGGCGCCTCCGCCGCCTACCGGCTGGCGCCCCATGGCCGCACGATCATACTGGAGGCGGAAAGCCAGCCCGGCTATCACACATCCGGCCGGTCGGCCGCGCTCTATTCCAAGCGCTACAGGAACCCGTCGATCCGTGGGTTCGCCATCGCATCCGGCGCCTTTCTGGAAGCGCCGCCCGATGGCTTCGCCGCCGCGCCGCTCCTGACGCCGCGCGGCCTGCTGATCATCGGCCGCGCGGATCAACAGGCGGCCGTCGCCAACCAGTTCACGGCCGACCAGGTGCGGGACAGCGTCGCCCACGAAGTATCGCGCCAGGATGCGCTCGCCCTCGTCCCCTGCCTCAATCCCGATTATGTCGCCCACGCCATGCTGGCGCCCGACGCCCAGGATATCGACACCCACGGCCTGCATCAGGGCTTCCTCAAAGGCGCCCGGCGCCGCAAGGCCGAGGTCGTGACCGACGCGCGCGTGCTGAAACTGGATTACCGTGACGGCAAGTGGCGGGCCGAGACGGCGGCGGGCATCTTCACGGCCCCGGTCGTCGTCAATGCCGCCGGCGCCTGGGCTGACGCGGTCGCGGCGGCGGCGGGCCTCGGGGGGCTTGGCATCCAGCCGCTCCGCCGCACCTGCCTGACCTTCGACGCGCCGGCGGGGACCGACCCCGCCCCATGGCCGATGACCATGGACGCCGACGAAGCGTTCTATTTCAAGCCGGAAGCCGGGCGCATCATGGCGAGCCCCTGCGACGAGCATCCAAGCCCGCCCGTCGATGCCCAGCCGGAAGACCTGGACGTCGCGGAAGGCGTCGACCGGGTCGAGCGCGCGACGACGCTCGCCGTCCGCCGCGTCACGCACCGCTGGGCCGGCCTCCGCTGCTTCATGCGCGACCGCCTGCCGGTCGTCGGCGCGGACCCGCGCGCCAGGGGTTTCATCTGGCTCGCCGGGCTCGGCGGCTTCGGCATGATGACGTCGGAGGCGCTCGGCCGCGCCGCCGCCGCCGCCGCCCTGGGCGCCGGACTGCCAGACGATATTCAGGCCACGGGGGTCGACGCAGCCAAGGTCGCGCCGGACCGCTTCCTCGATTAAGCTTCGCGCCGCCACTTCGGGAGCGACCGCCTTGTCCATAGAAATCGCCAGTCTAGATCATCTCGTGCTGACCGTGCGGGACCTGGAGGCGACCTGCCGCTTCTACGAGCGCGTGCTCGGCATGGAGCGGCGCGCGTTCGGCGACGGGCGGACGGCCCTGCATTTCGGCAAGCAGAAACTGAACCTGCATGAAGCCGCCCGCCCGATCGACCCGAATGTCCGCCACGCGACGCCGGGATCGGCCGACCTCTGCTTCCTGACCGAGACGCCGATGGCGGCGATTCTGACGCATTTCGCGGCGGAAGGCGTCGCGCCGATCATGCCGCCCTCGGAGCGGTCGGGCGCGACGGGCAAGCTCTGGTCGGTCTATGTGTACGATCCCGACGAAAACCTGATCGAGATTGCGAACCCCCTGCCATGAGCGTGCCCAGAACCGCCCTCGTCACCGGCGCTACCGCCGGCATCGGCCAGACCATCGCCGAACGCCTCGCCCGCGACGGTTGGGCGCTCGCCCTGACCGGCCTTGGCGACCCGGCCGCCATCGAGGCCGAGCGCGCCCGGCTGGCGTCCGCCTATGGCGTCGCTGTCCACGTCCTGCCGGCCGATCTGGCCGATGAGCAGGCGACGCAGGCGCTCGCAAGCGCGGCGGATGACGTGCTGGGCGGCGTCGGCCTGCTGGTCAACAATGCCGGCGTCCTCAATACGCCCCCAGCCGCTGTCGAGGATGTCGATCCGGCCAAATGGGCGCTCTCCATGGCTGTCAACGTCACCGCGCCCTTCCTGCTGATCCGGGCGCTGCTGCCAGGCATGCGGGCGCGCGGCCAGGGGCGGATCGTCAACATCGCCTCCGCCTGCGGGCTGGTGGCGCTGCCGAATTCCGCCCCCTACATCGCCTCGAAGCATGCCTGCGTCGGCCTGACCAAGGCCGTCGCCCTGGAGATCGCGGAGACGGAAATTACCTGCAACGCCATCTGCCCCGGCCTCGTCGGCACGCCCTTCGTCGAGGATCGGATCGCCAGCGCCGCCGAAAAGCGCGGCCAGACCGCCGCCGAAGTCACCAAACTGGCGCTCCGCGGCCGTCAGCCCTCCGGCCGCCTGGTCCGCCCGGAGGAAATCGCCGGCCTCGTCGCCTTCCTGGCCGGCCCGGAAGGCGGCTCATTCAACGGCGCCGCCCTGCCGGTCGATCAGGCGTGGACAGCGATGTAAAGCTGTTCCGCCTCGGCCCGCTAACCGCACACGCCTTCAATGACGCCCATGATGCTGCCGGGGGCATGGTAGCTGCCAGCGGGCCGCCAGCCGGCGCGGACGAGCAGGTCCGCGTATTCGGGCGCCATCTGCCCCGGCCTCGTCGGCACCCCCTTTGTCGAGGACCGCATCGCCAGCGCCGCCGAAAGACGCGGCCAGACCGCCGCCGAGGTCACGAAACTGGCGCTCCGCGGCCGCCAGCCCTCCGGCCGCCTCGTCCGCCCGGAAGAAATCGCCGGCCTGGTCGCCTTCCTCGCCGGGCCAGAGGGCGGCTCGTTCAACGGCGCCGCCCTGCCGGTCGATCAGGCCTGGACCGCGATGTAGACGCTGCCGCCGCCCCGGTTCAGGCGGCGGCAGCGTCCGCCCCGCCGTCAAGGACGAAGGCGCGGAAGCGGCGGACCAGCTCCAGGTCGAGATGCCCGCGGGCGTTCGCCATCACTTCCAGCGCTGCTTCAGGCGTGCGCCCGGCTTGGCGGGTCTGGTCCTCGGTTAGCAGCGTGAAAACGTCGGCGACCGCTGTCAGCCGGACGAGGTCGCTGATCTGCTCGCCGGTCAGCCCGTCCGGGTAGCCGCTCCCGTCGAGGTTCTCATGATGCTGGACCGCCATCTCGATGATGCTCGGGTCCAGGCCCGTCTCGGCGAGCAGGATGTCGCGCGAGAAACTCGGGTGGCGTTGCAGCGCTGCCTCCTCCGTCGCGTCAAGCGCGCCCGGCTTGTCGAGGATATCCAGCGGGACCTTGAATTTGCCGATGTCATGCAGGAACCCGCCGACCGTCACCCGCTCCAGGTCGGCGTCGCGCACGCCGAGGGTCTGGCAGAACTGGGTCAGGCTGGCGCAGACCAGCATGCTGTGCCGGTAGCTCCGGTCGTGGTGCAATTGCAGGGCGCTCAACCATTCGCCGAAATTGGCGCCGGCGAAGCTGTCCTTGACCGCGCGGCAGGCCGCGAACACCTGCTCGACCGGCAGCGGCTCGCCGCGCGCGCTGGCGGCGAAGCAGGACTGGAAGCTCTGCGACGAGGCCTGGAGCGCTTGGCGGTTCTGCGGCTGGAGCTTGCTCCACGCCGCTTCCGCCCCCGTATTCAGCGCTTGTTTGACGGTCTGCTTCAACGTGGCGAAATTCAGCGGCTCGAACAGACAGACTGTCCCCGGCATTTCTTCAACCAGTTTAAGCGACTGACTGGACTGGGCCGCCAGCAGCACGACCGGCGGCGCGGCGAACCGCTGGGCCAGCGCGCGAACCCCCGCCAAATAGCGCGACCGAAACCGGGAAAAGCAGCAGACCAGCGCCTGGGCCGACACGGCCGCCGGGGCGGGATCTCTTTCGAGATTGTGGCCGCCCAGCCGGTAATCCAACGCCAACAGCCGCGCGACAGTCTTGGCGAACGGCGAGCCGTCATGCAGCAGCAACACATCTTTCGCTGGCCCCACTTTGATCGGCGACACCAATTCGGACATGCGAGCCTCACTGCTGATTCAACTTGCAACGCCGCGCAGTATCCCGAGCCCGCATTAATTTGGGGTGTACCGAAACCCAAGGCTTTCGCCGCAACTTGGCGCTATTGGCGGCGAACGCCTGCTTTGGCGACAGATGCGCAAGCTCTTCGCCGCGTCGATAAGCCTTCCGGAAAAGGAAGGGTTTTCGGCATTCTCGTCTGGAAGACTTGGCTGCTATTG